>CAZEWV010000190.1:0-5690 GCA_964516025.1 uncultured Eubacteriales bacterium | reverse complement strand
GACGACTTCCCAGCAGCAGCGACATGATAATGGATTTCCCCAAGAATTTCAACATGGAATAATTGGTTCACATTGACTTGTATAGGAGATGGTGCTACCATTTGGACCTAAATAATGGGATAAGGGAAAAAACAATGATATGTCCATACTGTGATCATCGGGAAAGCAAAGTCATAGATTCCCGGGATAGCAAAAATGGTTTTGCTATTCGCAGACGGCGTGAATGTCTCTCTTGTCAGAGAAGATTCACGACATATGAAAAAATCGAGGAAATTCCCTATATGGTTGTCAAGAAAGATGGCCGAAGGCAGCGTTTCAGCTCTGAAAACCTCCTGCGGGGAATATTAAAAGCCTGTGAAAAAAGACCGGTGCCTTTATCAGAGTTAGAGGGAATTGTTGAAGAGGTCGAAAATATACTGCAGGAACGTGCAGAGAAAGAAATCGGTGCCGCAGAAATCGGAAAGTATGTCATGGACAAGCTGAGAACTCTTGACAAAGTGGCCTATGTTAGGTTTGCTTCTGTCTATCGAGAGTTTAAGGATGTCAAAGAATTCAAGAAGGAACTGGAAAAGCTTTTGTAAGACAGGAATATTTACGCATAGGCTAATCTTTTTGTCCAATTATATCAATTTGAATCGTCAAGGTTAAGACAATCAAGCCTGCGGAGAAATGAATGGCAAAAAAAGACGATGACATCGTTGAAGAATTTGAAGATATTATAGAAGATCAAGGTCAAAAGCTGAATATTCCAAAGGAACTTCCTGTGCTCATGCTGAGGGATATTGTTGTGTTTCCTTATATGGTAGTGCCTTTGTTTGTCGGGAGAGAAAAATCAAAAAAGGCCATTGATCATGCCCTTTCGACTCACCGTATGATTCTTCTTCTGACACAGAAAAACATGGAGATCGAAGAACCCAAGAGTGAAGATGTTTACCAGATGGGTACGGTCGCACTGGTAATGAGAATGCTGAAACTCCCTGATGGGCGGGTCAGAATTCTAGCACAGGGTCTTATCCGGGCAGAAGTGAGAGAATTAAATGAGGAAAAACCCTATTATTCGGCTAAAATAAAGGTCATCCGTGAAGCAGAGGTAGAAAAAGAGCAAATTGAGGTTGAAGCCATGATCCGGAATGTCCGCGATGGTCTGGATGAAGCGTCCACTTTGGGAAAAAATATTCCACCGGAGATTTTGATCATTGCCGCCAATGTGGATGAGCCTGGGAGGCTTGCCGATCTGACGGCTGCCACTTTGGATTTAAAGATAGAAGAGGCCCAGGATCTCGTAGAAATTATTGAACCGTTTCACCGTCTGAAAAAGGTTTATGAAAAGTTGACAAAAGAACTCCAACTCCTGGATGTCCAATCTAAGATCAGCACTGAGGCCAAAGGAGAGATGGATAAGCTCCAGAAACAGTATTATCTGAGACAGCAGATCAAGGCTATTCAGAAAGAATTGGGAGAAGGCAGCGAAATTCAAGAGGATATAAAAAATTACCAGGAAAAACTCATAAAGCTCAAAGTCGCAAAAGAAGTAAGAGAGGAGATCGAAAAAGAAATCAACCGCCTCAGCCAAATGCACCCCGAATCTGCGGAAACAGCCGTTGTCAGAAACTATCTGGACTGGATGTTTTCTTTACCCTGGAACAAAAGGACTAAAGATAATCTTGACCTTCGCAAGGCAAAAGCCATTTTGGATGAAGATCATTATGGTCTGGAGAAGGTCAAAGAACGCATACTGGAGTACCTTGGAGTCCGGAAACTCTCTAAGACAATCAAAGGCCCCATCCTTTGTTTTGTGGGTCCTCCTGGAGTTGGGAAAACTTCGTTGGGCCGCTCTATTGCACGAGCACTAGGCAGAGAATTTATGCGCATTTCACTTGGAGGGATCAGAGATGAGGCCGAAATTCGTGGACACAGAAGGACGTATGTGGGCGCATTGCCTGGAAGAATCATTCAGGGAATACGGAGAGGAGGTTCGAACAATCCTGTTTTTATGATGGATGAAGTGGATAAGATTGGTGCTGATTTTCGAGGGGACCCTTCTTCGGCCCTTCTGGAAGTGCTCGACCCTGAACAGAACAATTCTTTCCGGGATCATTATTTAGGTGTTCCCTATGACCTGTCCAATGTCATGTTTATTACGACAGCGAATCTTCTCGATCCGATCCAGCCGGCATTTCGTGACCGGATGGAGGTCCTGCATCTTCCAGGATACACAGAAGAAGAAAAACTGCAGATCTCGATGCGGCATCTGGTCCATAAACAGATAAAAGAACATGCGCTCAACGAGAAAAGGATTTCCTTTACCAAAGGAGCCATCAAGCAAATAATCTCCCTCTATACAAGAGAAGCGGGCGTCAGAAATTTAGAAAGAGAAATTGCTTCCATTTGCCGAAAAGTGGCAAGAAAGGTGGCTGAGGGGCGTGAAACCCTTTCCCGGATCACATCCCAGAATGTAGAAACATATCTCGGACCTGCCAAGATATTCAGAGATCAACTTTTGAAGACAGATCATGTCGGAGTAGCGATAGGGGTTGCATGGACGGCGGCAGGAGGGGAGATCCTTTTTGTCGAGGCGACAATGATGAAAGGCAAAGGAATTTTGACACTGACAGGATCTTTAGGCGATGTGATGAAAGAATCAGCTCAGGCAGCACTGAGTTATGCGCGGACCCATGCCGGGGAATATGGGATCGATTCGCAAATATTTTCGAAAAATGACTTTCATATTCACATACCTGAAGGAGCCATACCTAAAGACGGTCCATCTGCTGGTGTGACCATGGCCACAGCTCTTCTCTCAATATTTACAAACAGAAAGATCAAATGGGATGTGGCCATGACAGGAGAGATAACACTTAGAGGTAATATTCTTCCTGTCGGAGGAATCAAAGAAAAAGTTCTTGCGGCCCAGCGCGCTGGCGTTAAAAAAGTTATTCTTCCTCTTGCGAACAAAAAAGATCTGATCGATATTCCCAAGAAGGTCATTAAAGATATCGAATTTATTTTTGTCGAAAGGGTTGACGAAGTTTTTAACCATGCTCTTCTCCGGCCCCTGAAGCCAAAAAACACCAAGATAGGGACATCTTGACAACTCTCAGGTCAAGATACAGAAAGGTAATTCCCTTCGAAAACGATCTCTGAAGGTCCTCCCTGGTAAACTTTTTCTTTATCCCACTCCACAATGACACTACCCATAGACGTTCTCACCGTCACTTTTTTGTCCGTATAGTTCTTGAGAATGGACGCAACGGCGGCCGCGCAGGAGCCGCTGCCGGATGATAATGTTTCACCAACACCTCTTTCCCAAAAAAGCACTTCGATTTCATTCCTGTTCAAGACTCGTATAAATTCGATATTTGTTCTTTTGAGGAAAAAAGGATGCAGTTCAATTTCTCTACCTATCTGATGCCACTCTATCCGTGCGGGAAAGCGGTCAACAAATACGGCACAGTGTGGATTTCCAAGGGAAACGACGGTCACCGGATAGACTTTTTTATTGATGGAGAGGGGGTAGTCGATGATTTTTTCATGGACCGATCCGTCATAAAATGGGATGTCTTGAGAGCCCAAATGGGGAATCCCCATCTCAATTTTTATTTTGAACTGCTTCTCTCCGTGTTCGATGAGTTCGCATTCGCGGTCCCCGACAATAGTGTGGAACAGGACTTTTGAGGAATTGATTTTATTGTAATGATAGAGATAGGCGGCTGCGCATCTCAAACCGTTTCCGGATAATTCCGGCTCTGTTCCATCGGCGTTAAAAATTCTAAAGTTGGCTAAGCCTTTTTCTTTGTTTTTGACGGAGATCAGGAGCAAACCATCTGCGCCCACACCTGTGTGGCGGTCGCAGATCATTCTTGCAAGAGTGCCAATTCCGGAAATATCTTTAATTTTATGTTCATCTACGATGAGAAAATCGTTTCCCAACGAGTGGAATTTGGTAAATTTCATTCAGGGATCCGCAAAGTGACAATAAATTCCTGAGGCTCTCTGCGCCCTCTTTCTCGGCTTAAGAGGAGGAGGTAAGCATGTCCTTTATCAATCTTTTTGATGATCTTCTGAAAATCACGGACATTTTTGACAGGCTGTTGGTTCACCTCGAGGATGATATCTCCAGGCTGGATGCCTTTTTCTTCCGCTTCACTGTAGCGGGACACGGACATGATGAGGACTCCCTCCTGGGATCGAAATCCATATCGTCCGGCAATCGAGGCTGTCAGATCATCGACGGAATACCCAACGTCATCATCTGTGGAAGTTTGGATTTCTGGAGCTTCTCTATCCACGAGTTCGGCAAGTTTAACAGAAATATTTTGTTCCTCTTCGTCGCGGATGACAACAAGATCCACCTTTGTTCCAGGGCGTATTTCTGCAATCTTAAACAGAAGGTCGTTATTATCCTCTACGGTTTGGCCGTTGATTTTTATGATAACATCTAACCGTTGAAGACCCGCTTTGTCGGCCGGTGAGCCGGATTCGACGGTTCGGATCATGGCACCTTCTTTTGATTTAAGATTGAGGACTTCTTTGAGTTCATCGTCGATATCAGATCGGCCCAAACCGATTCCCAAATATCCTCTGACCACTTTTCCAGTTTCTTTGAGCTGGGTGATGATTTTTATCGTGAGATCGGAAGGGATGGCAAAACCGATGCCTATGTTGCCTCCAGTTGGAGAATAGATCATGCTCGTGATGCCTACAACTTCTCCTTGCATATTGACCAACGGACCGCCGCTGTTTCCTCTGTTTATGGCCGCATCTGTTTGAATAAAATCCTGGTAGGGAAGGTCCGTCGCCGCCGCTGCAAGTTGACGTCCTTTGGCACTGACGATTCCGGCGGTCACCGTATGAGAAAATCCAAGGGGATTTCCGATAGCCAGAACCCACTCTCCAACCTTGAGCTGCTCAGAATTTCCCAGGCTGACATAGGGAAAGCGACTGCCTTTAATTTTTATCAGGGCAATATCCGTTTTTGGGTCCGTCCCGATGAGTTCCGCAGAATATTCGTCTCCCTGCAGAGATGTCACTGTAATCTTTATGGCATTTTCAACAATGTGATTATTGGTTAAAATGTATCCGTCATCACTGATAAAAAAACCTGTTCCCCCAGCTGTGGATCTGTATTCCTGCTGTCGGTTCCTAGGGGTCCCGAAAAATCTATCCCAGAAATCATCTTGACCCCTGTCTCCAAAGCCACTCCTGGATTGTCTTGTTTCAATTTTGACAGCTTCGATTCCGACAACAGCAGGGCCGACTCTTTCTGCGATAGTGGCAAAATCCAATCCTGCCTGTGCTTGAAGCGAGGGAGCGGCATAGAGATTTGAAGACAAAACTGAAGGTGAAGGGTCTTCCCAGTTTGAAGTTTGTATGCTTTTTTCAGGGAAATAGACAAAAATCAGGCCTGCAAGAAACAGTCCTGCGATAAAACTAATTCCGGCAATCAATAAAGTTTTTTTCATTTTCCAATCCTCTTTTAAGGTACTTTTAAATTAGCATACTCGTGCTAAAATTTCAATGAATCCAACATTTTAAAAACTCATAAAGCAAAGAAAAGTTGCATCTTGCTTGACCGGGCAGAGTGGCATATAATCAATATTTTGAGAAAGCTTGCAATTTTTTAAGATGAAAGTGAAAAAAGGTATTTTGATTGTTTTTGAAGGCATAGATGGATCGGGAAAATCGACTCA
>CAZEWV010000189.1:0-5708 GCA_964516025.1 uncultured Eubacteriales bacterium | reverse complement strand
GTACGTACGGTGGTGTGGGGGGACGGAGGCTAGCCGCCTCCTCCTACCCGATCATCATACTTCAGCAGAGTCATAGATTACCACGTCGCATAGCTCCTCGTAATGACAAGGTCAGATTGCCACGCCTGTTACGAGGGCAGTGTGGCAATCTGCATTGCTTCTCGCAATGACATATTTTACTTGATCTCTTCTTCGCCTTCTTCAGGTTTTATTTCACTCTTGAGACTATTTAAAAGTTCTTCGGGAATATTGGCAGAGATTTGTACATGTTCGGGTCCGGAAGTGATGGTAATCGCATTCATCAATTCCCCGATTCCTGGATTTTCTGCAGCCATCATTCCTGCAAAACCTTTGATTCCGGTCAAAAAATTTGCAAGGTTTTTATTTTTAGTCTCATCTCCACCCATCAACTTGATATCGGCTAGAATGGCTTGATTCTGATAGTTAAAGGCTATAGATGCGGCTTGGAGGTTCTTGAGATCCTGCAGCATGGGATTGTCAGCTGTCATTTCGTCCAGTGATTCGGGTGCAAAGTGTATCGCTCCCCATAAAATAGCCTGTTTATCTGTCTTACTGACAAGATTGGCAAGGATTTCATTGCTGTAGAAATTGTCCTTCTTCTTCAAGATGACATCGATGATGGCTTGGACCTGAGTTTTGTCTCCAGCAAGGAGATTTGAATCGTCGATGAACGCGAGACTGATTTCTTTGTCATCTTCCCACATCCCGTAAATTGTGTGACCTTCATAATCGGTTTCACTGATTTCTTGGTCTTCTTCCTGAGCTTTTTCCCGGATGAGAGCAAGGATTTCATCTTTGTTGTAGTTTAAATTCAGGATGACAGCGACTTTCTCTTTATCTCCTTCATTTTCTTTTTGTGTCACGGCTCCAGCTAAGAAGAAAAGATCTTCATTAGGATCTATATTTGTCTTTTCGATAAAGGCCTGTATGTCTTCATCTTTAGTGATTGTTTTTCTGGCAAATTCCGTATCCATGGCACGGCCCAGATCGATGAAGAAAACGCCATCTGCATTCGCCGGGAGGAGTTTGAGCATATTTTCTGCTTGGGCGTTGCCTGCTTTGGGTCCTACTGATTTTCCACATGAGGTAAACCCGGCGATCACCATAAAGACGATTGCGAAAAGAGTGATAATTTTTTTCATAATATTCCTCCTGAAATGATCTCTTTGTTTCTTGTGTTCAATCATCCAAACTATACCAGAATATATAGACATAATCGAGTAGTTATTCTCATCTATTTTAAGTACTTGTAGAGTTCCAGTTGGCTGGAATAGAGCCAGCAGCGAATCCAGATAAGAGAACAGATAAACATCTGTTGGATAATAAAGATGACTGCAATACTGACAGCAGAAGATTGAGGTATAATCTCTTTGAGGATGATATAGACGACAGTGAGAGCAAGATTGGTTATGAGCAGGAGATAGAAGAGCCCCATTGTCGAACCGATATTTTTAAACACAAAGACAAAAGCATCCTTTATTGTAAGTAGGACATTTTGGCTGTCTTCGAGAGCAGTTTTAATTCGAGCATAGTCAAAAACCATCTGAATAAAAAGGAATAGGACATACACAAAGATGCTGAATATTAGGTTCAGATAAAATGGGAAAATTTCAGATATTGCCGTACTGGACACTTTGTTTGAAATAGTGGAAAAAAAGCCTATGAGCATGATAACGAGGAAAAAAAAGATCCAGGACGATATCATGAGCAGGAAAAAGCGAGAGGCCAATTTTCCTGCCCCAGAGAAAAAACTTCTGATAGAAAAAGAAGGAATGTCTCTGCTTAAAACCGAGATGATTCCTCCTGAAAGAAACGTATGGAGGAGTATGTAAAGGGCCCCAAAAACGAGGATGGTTCTTGGTAAATGTTTTACTTCAAAGGGAATCAGATAGACAAAGTTATCGAGAACAGCTCCCTTCCCGAGAATGGAAGGAGAGAAGGTGGTTTCTATCCCTCTGCTTTGATCTCTAAATTCTTCCCACCATATATAATCAAATCCTTTCACCATCCGGTCACCGACTTCACTCCTGCCCATGGATTCTTCTAGAGACGTGTACATCGGAACAGCAAGAATGAGCGAAAAGAGAAGGTTTAAAACAAACAGAAATAGTACCATTCGAAAATTTTTTCTACTCGTATGGAATCCTTTGATAAAATTTATTAAAGCTTTCATTCTATTCTTTCTCCTCGATTAACCACCAAATAGAGTAAAAAGCTCCAAAAAGTGTTGAAGCCATAATAGCCAGGCGGATACTCCTTTAAGCGGAGCAAGTCTATTGGGTTTAGTTTTGCGGCTGTTGTTTGTTCGATTGATGTCTAAAACAAGCTTATATTCCGGATCGACCACGGCTTTTATAATCGGGGAAGGGCGACTAAACTTAAACTTTTTATATCTGTATAAACCATCCCAATTCTCGACAATCGTTTCACCATTCTTAAAAACAATCTGCACTTCGACCGGAATTTTAACCTCACCCAAACGTCTGACCAACACCTCTGATTCGAAGTTGTCTTGTTTGTTATTCTTCCCATTATCTCTGTACTCTCCATCGAACAGACCTTTAGGATGAGTAGGGCGCGAGTTGGTGATATCCGAGATTGCGTAATCTAGTTTTTCAGATCCGTAAACGAACTGATCCAGAAACCAACTCATATCCTCTCCAACGTATTCGGATACAACATCATAAAAATCTTTGGGTTGGGGATGTTTAAACCACCAGCGCATGGAATAGTCTTTGATCATCGAGGCAAAGAGATCTTTTCCTATGAAGCGTTTGAGCGTTCTAAGCATCAATTCGGCCTTGGAATAGGAGTTTGCGCCATAGCTGTTGCGTTCCATAAACTCCCAGGAATATCTCTGTAATTGATCCATGTTGTATGTTAGCCGGTGCCGGGAAATTCCGTTCGATTCAATGGGGATTTTTACGCCCTTAAATGTTACAGGGATTCCAAAATAGGATTTTGAGAACACGGGTTCTCCATAAGCAACGTAATAAACCTCTGTGTCTAAAAAAGATGTGAAGCCCTCATCCATCCAGGGATTTTCGAATTCATTGTTTCCGACCAATCCATAAAAATACCCATGTCCGAATTCGTGAATGGTCACTCCCTCAGGTCTAGAGATGCCTTTCCGTGTCAGAAAATAGGCGCCTCCTGTAAAGAACGTGGGGTATTCCATTCCACCTGAGCCGCTGTTGTAGCCGGGATCGACACATGTGACTGTAGTGTAGGGATAGTCACCGTAAAAAATACTGCAGTACTTGATGGCGTTTTTAACCGCGTTCATGTACCGGTCTTTAAGCTTTTTATGTTCTGGCTGAAGAAGGAGCGTGATTTCTGTGGTTTTTCCAGTAATAAATTCATAATCTTCCTTGTATTCGAGAAGACGGGGACTTGCCGTCCAGGCAAAGTCGTGAACGCTGTGCTGATAGAAATGATGTGTGGTCGTCCCATCTTTATTGGTCGTTTGTGCGCGGTGTTCGCCTGTTGCACCAACGACAAAATGTGAGGGGACAGTGATTTGAACATCGTAAGTTCCATAGTCGGCGAAGTATTCCGAAGCAGCATGGTACTGGTGACAGTTCCAGTTTCCGTTCTGAAACACTCCAAGCTTGGGGAACCACTGGGCCATAAAATAATTGTCTTTAAAGACTCCGGTTCTGGAGATAGGGCGGGGAACCTTAGACTGAAAGACAATGTGGACTGTTATGGACTGACCCGGCTGGATTTCCTGAGGAAGATTGACCATAAAAACTGTTCTGTCGAAAAGGTTTCCATCATCAGGAGAGCGGAATTCCATGCCAGGTTTTAGGTCGATGTTTTCAGTGCTTTCATTCTGAACCAAGTCAATTTTTTCGATATGGCAGTATCCCCAATCGTCCCTCTTAAAATCGGCTGTTCTGTTTCCGGCCGACTCGATTAAATATGTGCTTTTATTGTTCTGGAATGCATTCCAGTACAAGTGAAACCAGAGTTCATCAGTCGAATAGGCAGTATCATTGGTCCAGGTCACCAGTTCTTCTCCAAATATCCACTGCTGTTGGGTGTCGAGAACAATATCCATTGAGTAGCTGGCTATCTGCTTGCAGAAAGGAACATCTGCTGTTTGGAGATAGAGACTGCCGGAAAGGATAATTGTTAGGGTCCAAACCCAAAGTTTTTTGTTCAAAGGATCCTCCTTTTCATTTTTTTAAGTCACCATAATCAGTCTGAGATCCATAACATTCGTGAACGTAGGCCCTGTGAAAATCAAATCGTCTAGGGCCTTGAAAAAGTGGTAAGAGTTGTTGTCTAAAAGATAATTTTCCGCATCCATCTGTTTTTGTTTGGCTCTTTTCAGGGTTTGACCATCGACGATAGCCCCGGCTGCATCTGTCGGGCCATCTGTGCCGTCCGTACCACAACTGAAGATGACAGTGTTGTCTAATCCATCGATTTCAATCGCCGCTGCCAGTGCGAATTCCTGATTGCGTCCTCCTACTCCCTGTCCACGGATGGTTACCGTTATTTCGCCCCCGGATATGACACATGCAGGGGTGGGGAGGGGATTCTTCGTGCTGAGGATTTCTTTTGCAATAGAGGCAAACATTTTCGCCACTTCTTTAGCCTCTCCCTCCATGGACGAGGAGAGAATTAAGCTGTTGTAACCCAGCGTCTCTGCCCTCCGTTTGGCTTCTTTTATAGCCTGAATGTTGTTTCCTATGATCACATTCTGGACGTGTTGAAAAACAGGATCCTTGGATTTGAGCGTTTCTTCTTCTTTGCCGTTTTGTCCGGAGAGAATGAAATCGAATACTGGCTTCGGGATTTTTTTTTGAATGTTAAATTTGTTTATGATGTGCCGGCATGTATGATACGTACTTTCATCAGGGGCAGTGGGGCCTGAGGCAATGCTGTCGAGGCGATCTCCAATAACATCGGATAGAATGAGGGCAACGAGAGTTGCAGGATAAGCAAGTTTTGCCAACCGCCCTCCCTTTAACCTGGAAAGGTGTTTCCGTATGGTGTTCATGTCCGTGATGCTGGCACCCACTTCAAGTAAGGTTTGGGTTGTTTCTTGGAGGTCTTTTAGAGTCAAACCTGGGACTGGTGAAGGCAGCAGTGCAGATCCTCCACCTGAAATCAAAAAAATAATCAAATCCCTTTCTCCTGCAGATTTGAGCCAATGAATAATTTGTTCGCTGCCCTGCAGGCCTGCTACATCAGGAACTGGGTGTCCCGCTTCATGGATAGTGATGTATTTTAAGGGGAGCGTGTGCCCATATTTGACATTGATAAAACCTGATGTGACCCGCTCGGAAAGACACTCTTCAACGGCCTTGGCCATGGCAGCCGAGGCCTTTCCAGTCCCTAATACATAGATATTGTCGTAATCAAATAAAGGGTATGTTTTTCCGTCAACCGTCAAAATTTCCTTTTCAAGGGATAAATGCTTCCGCACAGCAGAAATAGAGTCCACGGAGTGCAATCCTGCCTGAAAGATGTCCAAAGCGTCGGCCCTTAAATTTTGTTTCATCCCTAATTATCAAGCTTATAGCATACACCCCTGTTGAAGTAAAGCCATATCACTCCGGTTCAGCGATTCCGCAACTTCCTCTGAAAGGAGGGTTCTGAAGGGGTATATCGGGAACACAGGCATCGAGCAGATTCGCATAGCGGAGATTTCCTGACTAAAAATGGCTTTGAAA
>CAZEWV010000188.1:1360-5710 GCA_964516025.1 uncultured Eubacteriales bacterium | reverse complement strand
AATTCAGCACGTCCTGTCCCTTCAGGGCGTGAGCTTCCAGGTCTTGTGGTGTCCTCATCGACATAATCTCATGAATATCCGCACCTGAGACAAAAGCCTTGACGCCAAACCCGGTAAGGACAGCTCCTTCGATTTTGTCGTCTTTTTTGATACTGGAAAAAATTTCCCTGATTTGGTTCATGATGAGCGTATTCAAAGCATTTAAAGCGCTCGGCCTTCTGATAGTGACCACAGCAATATTTTCACGGTCCTCCCGAAAAACCATGGGTATATGCCAGGGTTTTCCTGATTCAGCCTGTTTGACTAGGCCTTCGGACACTTTAAAGCCCGGCCATTCCTGGGCATAGGCTTTGACTAATGCCAGGGCTTTGTCGACGCCCATTTTGTTCATCATCTGGAAGGGCGCTTTTATAACCAGGGAACTCTCTACGGCCATCTCCAAATCGGCCAGGCTGGCAATTCCCGAATCCAGGATTTCACAGACCAGGCCGAAATAGGCTCCATTGATTGTATCGGAGACCCAAGTGAATAGATTTTCACTGTAGGCGACATCCTCGGGAACCCAGGAAGTCTGCCAGGGCTTTCCGGTTCTGACCTGGTCATCCAGGATTCTCGGGGAGTGAAACCAGGGCATGATTTTCTTTTGCATTTGAGAGGTGCCGTGCTGGGTGATCGGATTCCCGCCGGTCAGGTTCATGGCTGTGAAGGGCCCGACACCTTGGCCCAAAGCCTTTTGGACCATGGCGTCCATCTGCTCGACGGTGGCGATTCCCTGTTCTACAAGAAGTGCCGCCGCTAGGAATATGCCTTCGAAAATGGGATCGACGGCATAGCCGTACCGGCTCTTGACCCGGATCGGGGCCTTGCCGATAAGCTCATAGAATTTCAAAATGAAATCTGTCACAGCGGAAGATGTTTCCTGGCCGGGAACGACTTCGACGATAATACTCCGCTCCGCAGGAAAGAAGTAGTGGATGACCAGACATCTCTCTTTGTTTTTTATTTCAGCAAAGATAACTTCCGGTTCCATATGTGAAGAATTGGAGGCAAATATTGCTGTTTTAGAACAGGCCTTCTCGAGCTGAGAAAATATTTTATTTTTAATGGCTTTGTCTTCGGTCGCCGCTTCGATCACAAAATCCGCTCCCTCCAGCAGGGAGTAATCGGTCGTCCAGGTGATGTTGTCGATCATGGCCTCGGCCTCTTCCTTTTTGAAGGCTCCACTCCTGACTCCCCTGTTGATTTTGCCTTTCACGCGAGCCTCACCTGATTGAAGTGCCTTTTCGGCGACATCAACAACAACAACCGGAACTCCATGCACATGGAGTACCTTGCTGAAATAAAGAGCGATATCAGGGCCGATTTGACCCGACCCGACGACTCCGACCTTATGAATGATCCTTCCGAAAATGTCCCAAGCCATATTATCCCTCCAAATTTTTAAAAATTGATTGACTTTTAAGAAATGACAATTTTATAATCTGTTTGACTTTCTGTAAACATGAAAAAACAATACTTTTTCCTATCATAATAATACAGATATAAAGAATTTTTATCTAAACTTTATTTTCAGAAAGGATACTCATAAAGGAGAAAGTATCATGACAACAAAAAAAATCTTCCTTAAAGAAGAGGACATTCCCAAACAGTGGTACAACTTGGCTGCGGACTTGCCGACTCCCCTCCAACCTCCTCTCGGTCCTGACGGCAATCCCATCAGTCCGGATATGCTGGCTCCGGTCTTCCCGATGAACCTGATAGAACAGGAAGTCAGCCAAGAGCGCTGGATCGATATTCCCGAAGAAATTCTTGAAATCCTCTACCGCTGGAGGCCTTCGCCTTTACGACGTGCCGTTTATTTGGAGCAACACCTGAAAACTCCGGCCCGAATCTACTACAAAGACGAAAGCGTAAGCCCCCCGGGGAGTCATAAACCGAACACATCGGTGGCTCAAGCCTGGTACAACAAACAGTTCGGTATCGAGCGGCTGACCACGGAAACAGGTGCCGGCCAGTGGGGGAGCGCTCTAGCCTTTGCCTGCAAGCTTATCGGTTTGGAATGCAAGGTTTATATGGTCAGAATCAGTTTTGATCAGAAACCTTTTCGTAAACTCATGATGGAGACCTGGGGCGCAAATTGTGTTTCCAGCCCGAGCACAGAGACAAAAGCGGGCCGCGACATTCTAGACAAAATGCCCGATACTTCCGGGAGTCTCGGCATTGCTATCAGCGAAGCAATCGAAGCGGCCGTGACAGATGAAACTGGCAAAACACGTTATTCCCTCGGAAGTGTCCTGAATCATGTCCTGCTCCATCAGACAATCATCGGCCTTGAAGCCAAAAAACAGCTTGATTCTATTGGTGAAAGAAAGCCTGATATCGTTATTGGATGCGCTGGAGGTGGAAGCAACTTTGCCGGATTGGCTTTTCCCTTTGTGCAGGATAAGATCAACGGTGCAGATATCGAGATTATCCCCGTTGAACCCGAGGCCTGCCCGACGATGACACGGGCAGATTTCTCCTATGACCATGGAGACATAGCACGGATGACCCCGCTCTTGCCCATGCACTCTCTCGGCCACACCTTTGTCCCCCCACCGATTCATGCCGGAGGCCTTCGTTATCACGGAATGGCTCCATTGGTGAGCCAGGCTATAGTGGAAGGCCTGCTTAAGCCAAGAGCATACCACCAGATCAAATGTTATGAATCGGCAGTCCTCTGGGCCTCAACCGAGGGATTCATCACAGCCCCGGAAACGAGCCATGCCTTGGCCTGCGTCATCGATGAAGCCATAAAAGCCAGAGAGGAAGGCAAGGAAAAGGTTATTCTCTTCAACTACAGCGGACACGGCCTGATGGATTTAACGGGTTACGAAAGCTTCTTCGCCGGAAAATTGACAGACTTTTCTCTCGACGACGAGGATCTGTCCCTGTATAAAAAAGTCATGGAAGACCTTCCCAAACCCGAAACCAAAAAGTCCGGGAAATGGTGAAAAAGAGTATTAAGAGCAGAGATCATCTTCTCCAGTACTGCCGGTCGCTTGGACATAGAGTTCCATTCGAGTACTGTCGTTGTTTAAATACAAATCTCCCCTGCAGATCCATCCTGGATTGTTGGATGGATGTCTTTTCCGTTGAGGAGTGGGTCCGAGATTTTTATACTGAAGAGGAGATCAATTTTTTTCTCCAACCGGCCAAGTCCAAGATCCTCCAGATCTATGATTCGATGCTGAAGGCATCGGGGAGCGAACGTAAAAAATAAAACTGGAGGAGATGGGGATTATTTTTCTCCAGCCATCACTTTTCCTTGTGAGTAACCGGATTGGAACACGCTCAAATTCAAGTCGATGTTTCTTCCCCTAACGAAAGATTCAAGAACACTTTTGACTTCGCTGTGCCCAAAAGGGACTAACCCTGTCCCAACAGAATATCCGAGCAGGGCAACATTGGTCGATAATATCGAACCGTGTTTAAGTGCTTCCAGAGTAGCGTCGAAAGCCAGGACTTTAATTTTCTTTTTTTTCAGATAACCCAGTACTTTTGTATCGAATTTTTCTAATGAGGGAAGATTGACAAAACAAACTCCTCCTTCCCTGAGAAATTTCAAAGCTCTGTGTGTTTCATTTCCTTGGAGAGAATAGAGGAAATCCGCGGCACCCGTTCTGACCAAAGGACTATGAAAATCCCCCAGCTTGAGATGAGTCATAACCGAACCACCGCGCTGACTCATGCCGTGTGTTTCCGATCCCATTACGTTCAAACCGAGTTTCAATCCCAGGTTGGAGAAGATCTTTGAGAAAAAGAGGATTCCTTGGCCTCCGATACCGGCCACTATAATTTGGACTCTCATGGTTTACATATATCGCTTGACAGGTGTAATCGCTCCCTTAGGACAGGCATGAATGCATACGCCGCAGTCGACACATAATTTTCTGTCAATCTCGACCAGCTTTTTTCCCTCGACCGCAACGAGTGCCGGACATTCAAAGTAATCAAGGCAGTAGTTGCAGCCGTTGCAATCCTCAGTGATTTCCACAGGCTGAGGTTTTTCCATGTGTTTGTCCGGACAGCGGATGAGGCAGGGATGTCGGGCGATGATGACGGCGATGCCTCCATCCTCTTTCTGGGTGTACTTCCTGGCTTCTTTTATAAGTTTTATCAAGTCCAACACTTGATAAGGATCGATGGTTCTGAGCCATCCGACTCCACAGCCTCGAATCAGCTCCTCGAGAGGAATTTTTCCACCATCGCTTCCATCGGCGGTTATGCCGATACCGGGAGTGGGCTGCATCCCTGTCATGGCTGTAATTTCGTTGTCTAAGATGACAAGGATAAATTTTGCATTATTGT
>CAZEWV010000188.1:0-1260 GCA_964516025.1 uncultured Eubacteriales bacterium | reverse complement strand
GTCATGGCTGTAATTTCGTTGTCTAAGATGACAAGGATAAATTTTGCATTATTGTAAACCGCACTCAACAGGGATGAAGTTCCGGAGTGATAAAAGGTCGAATCTCCCATGGTGGCCACGATAGGGATATCACTTCCATCTTGATGATAGGCCTGATAAAATCCGCTGGCCAAAGTGATCCCGGCTCCCATATCGAGAACGGTATCCACGGCATTGAGATTTAAGCCTAAGGTGTAGCATCCTATGTCGCTGGGATAAATCGCTTTGGGAAGCGCCCTCTTTATTGCATAGAAAGCAGCCCTCTCTGGACAGCCGGCACAAAGTGTCGGTCTTCGTAAAGGCAGATCGAGGTTTTCGATCAGCTTGGAAAGCTTGGCATCTCCTATCTTCTTCAAATGTTTTAAGTCGAGTTGTTTGAGAACATCGGCCAGAATCTGATAGATCACTTCAGGAGTCAGTTCCCCTTGCAGCGGGATATGACCGGTTTGCCGCCCGAATATCCTACTTTTATCGATGATTTGAGATTCGATTACGACATCGGTTTCCTCAATGATAAGCACATGTTTAAAATTTTTTACGAAATCGACGACTTTTTGTTGAGGGAGTGGAAAAGGCGTTCCAATCTTCAAGACATTGATGGTTCCAGCCAGATTGAATTCTTCCAATAAATCCATAATGGCGACATAGCTGGCACTGCAGCTGATAATACCCAGAGAGGCATCAGGCTGAGAACCTTTTTCATAGTTCCAATTGGCCTCTTTCTCAAACCTCTCTTGAATTCTTTTGAGCTTATCATTCAACTCGGCATGCAGGATTAATCTGAACCGTGGGGTTGCCGCCCAGCGGGCCGGATTTTTTTTAAAGTCTGCGGATCGGTCAACATTTTCCACAGGAGCAAACTCGACATCCTGCAGGGCATGAGAGACTCGGATTGTCGGCCGAACGAGCACAGGGATCTCGAAAGCTTCCGACAGCTTAAAAGCCTCTTTGACCATTTCCTTGGCTTCCTGAGGCGTGGATGGATCGTAGACCGGTACTTTGGCAAACATGGCCTGAAACCTGGAATCTTGCTCGGTTTGGGAGCTGTTGGGTCCCGGATCGTCACAACTGATAATGACCATTCCGCCGATTACCCCGGTATAGGCCGAACTCATCAGTGAATCGGCCGCCACGTTGAGGCCCACCTGTTTCATGGCCACAGCCGACCTCTTCCCGGTCAAACTGGCGGCCAAGGCGTTGTCAAAGGCGACTTTCTCATTG
>CAZEWV010000187.1:1332-5717 GCA_964516025.1 uncultured Eubacteriales bacterium | reverse complement strand
GGCATTAACTTTACGGCCTCATTTAATCCTCCTGAGTACAATGGGCTCAAGTACAACACGGAAAAAGGCGCCCCTGCTCTGCCTGAAGAAACCGATATGATAGAAGACGAGATCAAATTGCTGAACAAAGATTCACCGGTTTGTCCCTACTATCCCAAGAAGGAGTATGTAGAAAAAATTGATTTTCAAAGAGACTATCTTTCTCTCCTTCAGGAAAGAATAGACTTCAATCTAATCAGAAAGTCGAAAATAAGGGTGGCCGCGGATTCTCTCTATGGAACTAGTCGAGAGTATTTGGATGAAATCCTCGAGGAGAACCACATTCCGGTCGAAGAGATCCACGGATATGTCGATCCTTATTTTGGTGGGATTGCCCCCTCTTCAACAGAGGAAAACCTGACAGAGCTCAAGGATCTTGTGAGGAAGAAAAAATGTCACATCGGGATCGCAACTGACTGCGATGGAGACCGCTTCGGCATTGTGGACGAACGAGGACATTTTGTTGATCCGAATCTGATTCTCTCTTTGATTTTGGATTATCTTGTCACACAAAAAAACTGGCGTGGTGGAGTGGCCCGTTCGGTGGCCACTACTCATCTGATCGACCGGATTGCCCGAAGTTTTGAACTTCCTTTATATAAAACTCCCGTAGGTTTTAAGTTCATCGCAGAACTTTTCCTTGAAGATAAAATCATCTTTGGAGGAGAAGAGAGTGCCTGTTTAGCCCTCAAGGACCATCTTCCGGAAAAAGATGGCATCATTGCCGGGCTGCTCCTTGTTGAGATATTGGCTGCGATGGGCAAACCCCTTTCTGTACTGATTGAAGATTTGTTTAAACGATATGGACGAAGAGTCGGTCGACAAGTCAGTCTTGTTCTGACGTCTGAAAATGAGAGGAAATTAAAAAACCTTACAAAAAGTTCCATTGGAAAACTCGGGGATAGAAAAATCGTCAATACGGAGACGATTGACGGAATCAAGCTGGATTTTTCAGATGATGACTGGATTCTATTCCGTTTTTCCGGAACGGAACCTCTCATCCGGTGTTATGTGGAAGCAGGGAATAAGAAGGAAATGAATAAACTTATGGAGCTGGGTTTGGAGAAGGTGTGCTGATGGGAAACAGCAGCCAATCGACGAAGTCCTTTAGGAATAAGCTCTTAACGGCCGTGCTTGTTTTTCTCTTTTTGGTTCTGATTATAGCCTCATTTTTTGGGAAGAAGGGTCTGATTGAGGTTTATAATGCACAAAAACAGAAAGATTCTCTGTTCGAGGAGATCGAGCAGCTGGAAAAAATAAAGAGTGGATTAGAAAGAGAAATAAAAGAATTGGAGTCTAATCCTAAGGCGTACGAGGCTAAGGCCCGGGATCAGCTGGGTCTTGTCTACCCGGATGAATTGCTTATCATCAAAGCCGAGAAATCAGATTCAAAGGATAAATCTCAAACTTCGAAGAAAGAATAAAAATTATTTTCCTTCTCCAGTCCTGAAATACAATGAATCCTCTAATAAGTGATCTCAATATTGAGCAAAAGAATGCTGTCACATACACAGATGGACCTCTTCTTATTATTGCAGGAGCAGGAACAGGAAAAACAAAAGTTATTACACATAGGATCGCCAATCTTATCGCGACCAAGCGGGCAAAGCCCGAACAAATCCTGGCTGTAACCTTTACCGAAAAAGCTGCCAATGAAATGGAAGAGAGAGTTGATGTCTTGATTCCGTACAGCTACTCTTTTGTTGAAATCAGTACATTTAATTCATTTGGCGAAAAAGTTCTGCGTAATTACGGTCACGAACTTGGGTATTCCGTGGATATCAATCTTTTAGATGAAGTCGAACAGGCTATCTTTTTTCGTGAACATCTCTTCCAGTTCCCTTTGGATTATTATCGACCTTTAAGCTCACCGGCACGTTTTATCCAGGAACTGCTGGGAACAATAAAAAAGCTGAAACAAGAAAATATTTCTCCAGAGTCATATCTATTATATGCCAAGAATCTTCTTCGGAAAGCGGAGGATAAAGTCAAAGAGGAGGAAGCCTCCAAATACCTTGAAATGGCCCGGGTCTATGCCAAATACCAGGATCTGTTGGAACAGGAAGGGAAAATAGATTTTGAAGATCAGGTTTTGATTGTGGTTGAACTGTTTAAAAAGCGGCCTTCCATCCTGCATGAATTTCAAGAGAAGTACAGATACATCCTTGTCGATGAGTTTCAAGATACCAATTATATTCAGTTTGAACTGCTCAAACAAATGGCAGATAAACACAAAAATATCACAGTGGTTGGAGACGATGATCAGAGTATATTTCGCTTCAGAGGCGCGTCACTGAGCAATATCCTGAATTTCCGGGACATCTATCCCGACTATAAAAAAATCGTTCTCAATAAAAATTATCGTTCTACCCAACCCATTCTGGATTCATCTTATCAGCTTATTAAACATAACAATCCCGACCGGCTTGAGGAACAGGAAGACATAAATAAAAAGCTCGAATCACAGATTAAAAGCGATGGGAAAAGTATATACATGTTTCAGTTTGATACACTTTCTCATGAGGCAGATCGAGTTGTAGAGACTATTTTGGAAAAAACCGGAGAAGGTTTTAAGTATAAAGATATTGCCATCCTTGTCCGGAGAAATACCGATGCAGATCCCTTTTTGAAATCTCTGAATATGAAAGGGATTCCTTTCCGGTTTTCCGGCAGCCGAGGTCTGTACATTCAGGATGAAATTAAAATTCTTGTATCTTTCATCAAGGCTCTTACAGATTTTGAAGACAGTAAGAGTTTGTTCTACCTTTCACTTTCTGAAGTCTATAAAGTGGATGCTTATGACCTCAGTACGATTTCCAATTTTGCTTATAAAAAACATGTCCCTCTCCATAAAGTCTTCCGGATGATCCATGAAGGCAAAAATCCTGTTGAAATATCTCGAGACTCAAGAGAAAAGGTGACTAAGGTTTTTCAAGATTTGCTGAAATTTGTTCACCTTGCTAGTTCGAAAAATGCCGGACAGGTTTTGTATTCATTCCTGGAGAAATCGGGCTATTTGAAATCCCTGGTCAAAGAAGGTGGACTGCTGGAGGAGATAAAAACCAAAAATATCCGAATTTTTTTTGATAAAGTGAAAAATGTTTCCGAGTTGAGTGATGATGATTCTTTGTATTCTTTTTCTCGTCATCTTGATCTTCTCCAACAAGTCGGAGATAATCCGGCGTCTGCCGAAGCTGACCTTGACGAGGACGCAGTCAATGTTCTGACCGTACATAAAGCAAAGGGATTGGAGTTTCCAGTCGTTTTTATGGTGAGTTTGATCGCCGACCGTTTTCCTGGACGGGGGCGGAGAGAAAAAATTCCAGTTCCAGATGATCTGGTCCACGAAAATTTGCCCTCAGCAGGGAATCCTATCCAGGAAGAGAGGCGGCTGTTTTATGTGGGGATGACCAGAGCAAAAAAACTGCTGTATTTGAGCTGGGCAAGAGATTACGGACTAAAGAGATTAAAACATGTCAGTCCGTTTGTGCTGGAGGCCCTAGATTTGGTCAAGGCGCCCGAAGAAACACTCCGTTCTTCAGCCAAAGAAGAGATCAAAAGATACTCTCTTCAAGATTCCCTCCAAGTAAAACCCCTGCGAGTCAAGGAAGGAGGGGTGACTTCTTTGAGTTTTTTCCGGCTGGATGACTATTTAATATGTCCGCTCAGATATAAATTCAGACATCTCATGCGTATTCCTGTTCTGCCCCATCACAATCTTGTTTTTGGACGAACCCTCCATACCGTCATCAATTATTATTTGTTGAATAAAATCGCCGGAAACAATGTTTCTGAAGATAACCTTTATGAAGAGTATGAGAAAAGATGGATAAACGAAGGCTTCCTCAGCCGTGAACATGAAGACTTGCGGAAAATAGAAGGGAAAAAAGCCCTTCGTCTTTTTTATCACAGAGAGGAATCTCAGAACCGTGTTCCTTCACTTATTGAAAAGGATTTTCGCTGGTTTTTAGAGGACGTTAAATTCAGTGGAAGATGGGACAGAATTGATTTCTTTGAGAATGGGGCCGTTATTACAGACTTCAAGGCCTCCCAGGTGAAAGATCAGAAAGAGGCCGACAAAAAAACAAAAGACAGTCTTCAGATGGCTCTCTACGCACTGTCGTTTTCTAAGATGCGGGAAGAACGGCTCTTTGAAGTCCGTCTTCATTTTCTGGAATCGGATATCATTGGGCATGCCAAAAAAACCGAAACTGAATTGAAGCAAGCCATGGATAAAATTGAAGAGGTTAAAGAGGGAATCAGGAGCCAGGATTTCAGGGCGAAACCCGATTGGCACAACTGCAATTATTGTGACTTCAAGACAATCTGCCCCGATTCCTATGCCT
>CAZEWV010000187.1:0-1232 GCA_964516025.1 uncultured Eubacteriales bacterium | reverse complement strand
ACTCGGCCACGTCCGATTTTGTCCACGTCTTCTTTATTAAGATTTCTTCCTTCAGAAACTTTGGTGATAAATTTGTCGTAGATCCATAGGATCTCTGTCTTCAGGAGAGTTCGTTCTTCCTCAGTGAGACTGCGGAAAGGTGTGAACATGTCCGCTCTTTTGCCCAAAGCAATCCTTTCTGCTGTGATGCCCAATTTGTCAAGAAGTTTGGCCAGGTTAAATTTTCCGGATATAACACCAATGGATCCTGTGATTGTCTGAGGTTGGGCCACAATTTTGTTGGCATTCATCGCGATCCAGTAACCTCCTGAACCCGCGACATCGGACATGGAGACCACTACCGGCTTTTTCTTTTTTGTGAGCTCAATTTCCCTCCAGATGACATCGGACCCCATGGCAGAGCCGCCGGGACTATCGATACGAAAAATGAGGGCAGAGACAGTGACGTCATTTCGAATTCTTTTGATAAGCCGGGCCATGGATTTGCTGCCGATCGTTTGATTGAGTCCTTCTCCCGAGTGGATGGGGCCGATTCCATAGAGGAGTGCAATTTTTTCCCCCTTATTTAAACTCAGAGAAGAGGGGGAAATTTTTTTGTACTGGCTATGACTGACTCGGGAAAGCCTTTGGCCGCCCTCTTGAATGAGGTTTTCGAATTCGTCCTCGTATAAAAGTTCATCCACAAGATTTGCTTTTTTGGCTAGTTCAGCCCTGAAATAGGCTTGATCAATGAGGTCACGAACTTCGGTTTCACTTTTTTCCCTGGCTTCGGCCACACCTTTCACATAGATATTGAAGATATCACCGTAAATGGACTCTATCATTTCTCTGTGTGCAGGTGTGAAACCTTCTTCTGTGAACTTGTTTCCAAATGTCTTGTATTCCTCTACTTGTTCGAATTCGGCTTCGACACCGAGCTTGTCCATAGCATTCTTGATGAAGGGAATATACCCCCCGATTCCATTAATGATTAATGTGCCGAGAGGATGAAGGGTGATGCTATCACATGCTGTAGCGAGGTAATACTCCTTGTCGAAGTCTAAGACTTCACCGATGTAGGCATAGACTTTTTTCCCAGATGTGCGGAAGTCGAGCACGCTCTGACGTATTTCCTCGATTTTTGCCCAGTCGCATTGGAGATGACCTATGCGCAGGACAAGACTTTTGATACGGCTGTCATGTTTGGCTTTCTGGATGTTTCTCCAGACATCAAACATGGAGAGTGGAGGCCT
>CAZEWV010000186.1:0-5726 GCA_964516025.1 uncultured Eubacteriales bacterium | reverse complement strand
GTTGGAAGGAATATTTTCAAGGGGAGACAGAAGATTGACCCGGGCCATCATAGAGGCATGGAAAAGAGGGGCCAGATTTGACGCATGGACAGAACAATTCAAAATGGGAATCTGGGAGGAGGCCTTCCGAGCTGCCGATGTGAGCCCTCACCGTTATCTGCACAGGGAGAGATCTTTGGAAGAACCACTGCCCTGGGATCATATTCGATCGGGTGTCAGCAAACATTTCCTCATCGGGGAGTGGGCAAAGGCCCGGGCGTCTGAATCGACTCCTGACTGTAGGGAAAGCTGTCTCGACTGTGGTGTATGCGATCACAGGACAATTTTTCCCGTGCTTTTCGGAGAGAAAGATGTCACACCTCTTTACAAAGAATCTTCTCCCCAACCAGTGTCTCCCATACCAACAAAATGCCGTCTAACCTTTTCCAAACAGGGAACTGCTAAACATCTAAGCCATCTGGAGCTCGTCAAGGTTTTTATTAGAGCTCTCAGGAGGGCCGGGGTGAACGTCGCCCACTCCAAAGGATATCATCCCATGCCCAAGATTTCTTTTGCCACGGCCTTGCCGGTAGGGACCGAAAGTATGGAGGAAACACTGGATCTCGAACTAAGTCAAACCTCGGATTTCTCCACCATAAAGGACCGGCTTAATCTGGAACTGCCCCCTGGAATCAAAATATCTTTTGTTCAAAAACTTTTTTCCAATACCAAGAAGCCTCGCTTAAAGGAAAGTCATTTTCTCGTGACGCTTGGGGATATAGAATTAAATGAGTCCAATTTGGACAAGTTTTGTAAAGCCGATCATTTTCCAGTTGCCAAACGGAACCGGAAAGGAGAACATGAAATTGATGCAAAACTCCTGGTCAAATCTATTGCACTGATTTCACAAAATTCGGTCAAAATAATCCTAAGAGGAACTAATGGCCCTGAGCTAAGACCTGCCGAGTTGGTCAAGGAAATCTTTTCATTGAAAGACGAAAGTGTCATTGAAATGCAAACCTTGAAAACCAGACAGGTGCTCGCTTGAGACAGTAAAAAAGCATGGTCCACAGGACCAAGTTTTCAATTTAATAATATATTTGCCAAAAAACGCCAGAGGAAACCCGAAATGACAAGCGAGCTCATCATAAATGCAAGGCATCACGAAACCCGGGTGGCCCTTGTGGAGAATGGGATTGTTGTAGAACTTCCCATAGAGAGAAAAACAGGGCACAAACTGCTGGGGAATATTTACAGGGGAAAAGTCGTAAGAGTTTTGCCGGGTATGCAGGCCGCCTTTGTAGATATCGGTCTTGACCGGACCGCCTTTCTTTATGTATCGGATGTATATAGGGATTTTTCAGACCTTGAAAAACTGATGCTTGAAGACTCTAAAGCCGACGAAGACCCGGAGTTCTTGGGTGCCAAGGCCACGGAACAGGATCAGGTTAAGGATATCTCATTTCAGATAGAAGACCTGCTCCACGAAGGACAGACCCTTATGGTCCAAGTTGGAAAGGAACCATTTGGTAAAAAAGGTGCCCGTCTGACCTGTCACATCTCACTTCCCGGAAGACACCTTGTGCTGATGCCCACAGTAAATCATATCGGAGTCTCCCGGAGGATCGAAAACAAAGAGGAAAGGGAAAGATTAAAACAAATTATAGAAGAAATAAGACCAAACGATTTCGGTTTCATAGCCAGAACTGTTGCCGAAGAGGCCTCAGGAGAAAAACTAAAACCTGAGATGGATTTCCTTTTAAAACTCTGGGACACCATCCAAAATGACATGGGAAAGGGTACGAATCCGTCCCTTCTATACAAAGATTTATCAATCGTCCTACGCGCAGTGAGGGATCTATTCACACGGGAGGTGGATCGGTTGATCATCGACTCACGCGAAGAATACAAAAATATTATGGCATTTATCGAAACCTTTGCCCCCCGCTTGGAATATTCCGTAGAGCTCTACGAAGGGTCTGATCCGATTTTTGACGCCTTTGGGATTGAATTGGAAATCTCTCGCGCCCTTGGGGACAAGATCTGGCTAAAATCAGGCGGATATATTGTTATTGAAATGACCGAGGCCCTCACGTCCATCGATGTGAATACCGGAAGCTATGTGGGAAAAAGGAACCTTGAGGAAACAATCCTGAAAACTAATCTGGAAGCGGTTAAAGAGATTGGGTATCAGTTGCGTTTCAGAAACCTGGGAGGCCTTATTGTCACAGATTTTATAGACATGGAAAAACTCTCAAATCGAACACGGGTCTTCACTGCCCTCAGGGAGGCCTTCAGCAAGGACAAGGCAAAAACCAACATTCTCCCCATGTCAGACCTGGGGCTAATTGAAATGACACGAAAAAGAACGCGGGTAAGTTTGAGCGAATTGCACTCTGAACCTTGCTTTTACTGTGAAGGGAGGGGTACCCTCAAATCCAAAGAAGCCATTTGTTATGAAATATTCAGAGATCTGGAAAGAGAATCTATCGCCGGCGAAGAAGGTGGTCATGCCTATATCATGGTAAATCCGGAGATTGATCATGTTCTGAGGGAGGAGGAGCAGGAATCAATAATAGACTTGGAAAAGAGACTGGCAAAGCGTATTACCATTATTGTTAAAAAGGACTTTCACATGGAGCAGTATGAAATAGCCATTTAGTGTCTATCCATAAATGGTTATTTTTTATCCCGTCTCATCGGCGGGACGTCAGATTCGGATTTTAATCCTCGAAATACTTCAATGTATTCCTGTGGTTAAAGTCCACATCTCCCTTGACCTTGCAAAAACTATCTCATTTCTGGATGGACACTCTTTAGTGTTTTTTGTGTTTCTTTTTGAACTCTCCCAAACTCTCTTCTATCTGATTTCTTGTGTAGGCCTTTTTGCACTCGGTGCATTCATATGTTTCCTCTTTAAGCCTCTCATAAATGAGAGCATCGGAAAAATTTACCCCATGGAATCGGAGAGAAAATTTAAAGACGAGGCTAAATTTTTTGTTTGAACAGCTATCACATACAAAATAATCCTGGATTTCATTCATCCACAATTCCTCCAAGGGCAGGTGCGCTGCCGGTTTTCCAGGGGAAAGATTTATTACCAAAAGCCGGCGTAAAGGCCTCTTTATTGACTTCCAGAAACCTTTTTATGGAGCCACATCGCGGAGCCGAACCGCAGAAGCCCTAATTACGAAGGTAATTTCAATGGCTTACATCAACCAGCAAATTGCAAGAAGATATAATATCATCAAAGACTCCAGTGTTTCGGCTTTTATAATGTTTTATGGTCTTTTACAACTTTTTTTTTGAAAATGGAGACATTTTGGAGACATTGTTTGAATGAGTAATGCAGTTTCCGGGGATAGCAACACTCTTCCGAGGATTTCGCGATTGAGGCGCGGTCGAAGATGATCTGAAGATGGCATGCGAAAATGTGAAGTTATTTTTGCGCGAGCCCTAAGTTCATTCCGCTGCACCGGTTGTCATCATATGAATTGCCTGTTGTGGAAAAGGTATCTCGATACCGTTTTCATCAAAACTTTCCTTAATTTGACGTGTGAGATCACATTTCACTGACCAGTAATCCCCCCTATTTACCCAAGGGCGAACAACAAAGTTTACACTGGAATCAGCTAACTCCGAGACAGCAATTTGGGGAACCGGATCGGAAAGTATTCTGCTATCTTCCTTTATCATACCCATCAGAAGGTCATATGCCTTTTGAATATCGGAAGTGTAGCCGATACCGACCACCATATCGATCCTCCTTGTATCATAAGCGGAGACATTCTTTATTGTGTCCCCAAAAAGTTTACCATTCGGGACAATTATCTTGATATTGTCAGAGGTGGCTAGAACCGTAGTAAATAGCTGAATCTCTTTGACGGTGCCCGCCTGGCCTGCACCCATTATATAATCGCCTACTTTAAAGGGCCTAAGAACAAGGATCAGCACACCAGCGGCAAAATTAGCAAGTGCCCCCTGTAATGCAAACCCCATGGCAAAAGTGGCGGCACCCAGAACCGCCACAAACGACGCCGTTTGGATACCGAATTTGGCCAAAGCTGCAAGCACAGAAAAGGTCAAGGCGAGAGTATAGGTCAGGCTGCCAAGAAAAGAGGTGATTGATGGATCTATCTTGGATTTTTTCAGTACTCTCCTTACAAATTTACGGCCAACTCCGGCAACAACGCGTCCGAGAATAAGAATTATGATGGCGCCGATGATTTTCAAACCATATGTCGTTATAAAAATGGACAATTGACTACTGGCGTCTTCCATGATGTTCCCCTTTCATACAAAATATTCAGCCCACTATTTTTTTATGGACAGACCAATTTGCAGACGACATCTGCAGCCTTTTCAAGATCTATCTTGCTCATATTTAAAACAAGATCATACAGATGGGGATGATCAAAGTCTTCTTTACCAAATTTTCGATAAAGATTTGTCCGTTTTTTTTCCTCTTTTTCTACTACCTGGATCGCCTCCCTGGGCGAAAGATTGTAGTTCTCCTGCATGAATCTGATCCGGTGCGCTTTGTCAGATATCAAAAGCACATGGTAAACATCCTCCCTGTCTCTTAAGATATATTGACTGCCCCTGCCCAGGATGATGCAACTTCCTTTCTCTGCGACCTGTCTTATAATCTTATGAAGCAGCTCCACATAAATTTCTTCGTCAATATATCCTCGTTTATCGTCAAGAATCCGCTCAACATAGGTCCTTGAGACCAATGTGGTTATAAATTTTAGAAATTTCCCACCGGCTTCTTTTTCAAGATTCTCTACAAAGTGAGTGGAAACCTTTGCTCTGGTTGCAAGCATCTGGATAATTTCATCAACAATAAAAGGACAACCCAATTTCTTTGAAATCATTTCACCCAAGGTTTTTCCGCCGGCGCCAAACTGTCTGGAAATTGTGATAATTGCCATATCTCCTCCCTTCAGCCGCATTTTAGCAGCACCAAAAATCGATGAACAATCAACCCGGAACAGTAAACCCGATGTCAAATACCGTGTGACAGCTAGGGCAGATGAAAAGCCATTTGGTCTCATTGCCCTCCTTCTTAAACATGTTGTGAAACCCGTCCTTGTATTCACATACTGGACATTGCTTAAACTCGTCCCGCATTTCGATCGGTTTTACTTCGTAATCCATTCGATACCTCCGAAACTATTTAAATCTGCAGCCCATGACAGAACAAAAAGGTCAATTAGGAGCAAGTTAGGCAAAGCTTGAAAGTGCTTTTTCGTGCCTGAGTACCCAATGGCCTCCCAGGGCCACGTCATTTAAACTGACAACTTGCTGATTTAAGGAGAATTGTTTGCTTATGCGATTTTCTATAAATTCGAAGCACGAAATCCGAAACAAATACCAATGACCAAAATCGAAAATTCTAAACGTGATGAGCCCCGTAGATATTGGATAAATGTCTGGAATGTTTTGGTCATTTGATATTCGAAATTAGGCATTGTTTCGAGTTTCGATATTCGGGTTTCGGATTTTAAGGTCCCCAGAAACTTCTAATACTAACGATTTATCACCGACTTTGACGTTTCCCTGAATGGCCTCCCCTCTATCTTTTATTCAAAGTCTTTTAGTACCTTATCACCAAGTTTTCTGTCACAAAAAACAAGAAAATCGTTATGTGGTATCAGTTGTCAGTTATCAGTTGTCAGTTATCAGTGAAAGCATATCGATACTAATTTATCTTCCTTAGGGATTTGCTGAGACCTACGAGCATA
>CAZEWV010000185.1:0-5736 GCA_964516025.1 uncultured Eubacteriales bacterium | reverse complement strand
CTACAAAAAGATCGAAAAAAGAAACTGTTCGCTTTTTATCCGCACTTTACTCGGTCATGAATCCAGAGGTGAGAAGTGAAGAACACGGAAAACACGGATATCGCAGGCAGGATCCTAGAGTTAAAAAAGAAACACAATGCCGTTCTTATTGCCCATAATTACCAGATTGGAGAGGTTCAGGATATCGCGGATTTTGTCGGTGATTCTTTGGAGTTGAGCCAGAAAGCCGCTCAAATAGAGTCGGATATTATTGTCTTTTGCGGGGTTCACTTCATGGCTGAAACAGCGGCAATCCTTTCACCTGAAAAGACAGTCCTTTTACCGGAAAAAGATGCGGGATGCCCCATGGCCGATATGATCACGGCATCCGATATGCGGGAATGGAAGAAAAGATATCCGGGTCAGAATGTTGTGTGCTATGTCAATACCACGGCCGAAGTCAAGGCCGAGTGTGATATTTGCTGCACCTCCTCAAATGCAGTTGAAGTGGTCGAATCACTGGATGGGGAAAAGATTCTTTTTGCTCCAGATAAGAATTTGGCCGCTTATGTAGCCCGATTTACACATAAAAAAATCATCCCCTGGGATGGGTATTGTTATGTCCATAACAACATACATGTCAAAGACATTGAGGAGAAGCGGCGTCTTTATCCGGATGCCGAAGTCTGGGTTCATCCCGAATGCCGACCCGAAGTCATCGATATTGCCGATAAGGTCTTTTCCACCGGGAAAATGGTGAAAGAAGCTAAAGAAACTGAGAAGAATAAGATAATCCTCGGCACGGAAGCGGGCATGACTTACAGGCTTAAAAAGGAAAATCCCGACAAAGAGTTTTATCCGGCTAAGGATTTGGCTTTTTGTTTCAATATGAAAAAAATCGATCTCAATAAGGTCTTAAAGTCTTTGGAAGACTTGAAATATAAAGTGGAAGTACCTCCGGAAATCAGCCAAAAAGCGCTGGGAAGTATTGAAAAAATGATTCAAATTAAAGGAGTAAAAAAATGAAAGAAAAATCAGAGAAAAACTTGAATGATGCCTTCGCCGGTGAGAGTCAGGCACACATGAAGTATATGGCTTTTGGAGATAAAGCCGAGCGAGAGAATTTGCCGAATGTGGCCCGAATTTTCCGCGCCAATTCCTTTGCCGAACAGATTCATGCCACGAATCACTTAAGAACGCTGTCCGGAATCCAGAGCACCTCCGAAAATCTGCAGACCGCTATTGAAGGGGAAACATATGAAGTCGAGGAAATGTACCCTGCGTTTATTAAAGATGCACAAGAAGAGCAAGAGCCTGCAGCCGAAAGAATGAGTATCTGGGCGAAAGCTGCCGAAGAAGTGCATGCCGGACTCTACAAGAAGGCCAAGAGTGCTGTTGATGGTGGGCAGGATGTGGATCTCGAATCAATCCATGTCTGCCAGGTGTGCGGTTTCACAATGGAAGGGGAGTCTCCTGAAATCTGCCCGGTCTGCGGAACCCCAAAAAATCGTTTCACACAGTTCTAGAAAAAGGGGTCAAGTCTCGACATTCGACATTTCGTCGAGAAATGTCGAATGTCGAGACTTGACCCCTCCATAAAATAATGGATAGTGCTAAAAAGAGAATCTTAGAGATCATACGGATCTTGTACCACGAGAATCCGGATAGCCGTACGGCACTGAGCTTTCAAACACCGCTTCAGATTCTTGTGGCCACGATTCTTTCGGCACAGTGCACCGATGCGCGTGTCAATTTGGTTACCCCGGCTCTCTTTAAAAAATACCGCTCTGTTTCAGATTTTGCCCAAGCCAATCCTGAAGAGCTTCAGGAAGAAATCCATTCCACGGGATTTTTTAGGAATAAGTCTAAAAATATTATTTTGGCTGCACGTAAAATCGTTGAAGATTTTGACGGGAAAGTGCCGGACAGTATGGAAAAACTTCTCACACTAGCCGGAGTTGCGAGGAAAACGGCAAATATTGTGCTGTCCAGTGGATACGGCCGGGCGGAAGGTATTGCCGTCGACACCCATGTCAAAAGATTGTCCCGAAGGTTAGGATTGAGTAAGGAAAATAATCCCGATAAAATCGAGTCCGATCTTTTGGCTTTAGTTCCCAAGAAGGATTGGTTGGATTTCAATTATGTTTTTGTCAATCACGGCAGGAATGTCTGTCAGGCACGCAAACCTCGCTGTCCTGAATGTATGCTGAAATCTCTCTGTCCTTCCGCAGTGGAATTATTTCCAGATATCGAGTTATAATGATACCTGCGGGTTATGATCAAAGAAGCCATGCTTTTCCGGAAGGAAAAGGATCAAAAAACGACATGTTTTCTCTGCCAGCACAGGTGCTTGATCGCCCCGTCTAAGTTCGGGATTTGTGGGGTCAGACAAAACACAGAGGGCACACTTTTTTCCCATGTCTATGGCGAAGTGATTGCCGCCCATGTCGATCCTATCGAAAAAAAACCGCTCTTTCATTTCCTCCCCGGCTCCCTCTCCTTTTCCATGGCCACTCCCGGATGCAATTTTCGCTGTCCCTTCTGCCAAAACTGGCAGATTTCCCAGAAGACAAAAAGAGGAGAGGACTCTTATGATGAATCACCACTGTCCCCCGTAGATGCTGTCCGGACCGCTGAACGCAATGATTGTTTGAGTATTTCATACACATATACCGAACCCACAATTTTTTTTGAGTACGCCTTCGATACATCCAAGCTGGCCAAAAAAAAAGGGATAAGCAATGTCTTTGTGACAAATGGCTTCATGACTCCCGAAGCCCTGGAGGAGATCCATCCCTATCTTGATGCCTGTAATGTGGACCTCAAGTCATTTCGAGAGGAATTTTACACTGAGATGTGTCAGGCACATCTCGAACCCGTTTTAGAATCCATCCGTGTCATGAAAAAACTGGGAATCTGGATAGAGATCACGACTCTAATTCTTCCTGGACAAAATGATTCGGACGAGGAACTGACGGAGATTGCGGAATTCATATCTCAAGTCAGTGCCGATATTCCTTGGCATATCAGCCGTTTTCATCCCGATTTTAAGTATAAATCCGGTATCCCGACCCCTATTGAATCCCTTCGAAAAGCCTTTTCGATCGGAAAAAAGGCGGGTCTCCATTACATCTATATGGGAAATGTTTGGGGAGAGTCTGAAAACACCTTTTGTCCGCACTGCCAGAAAATCCTTATTCGCAGACATGGATTCGATACCCGGAATATGGAGGTGAAGAATTCACAATGTGTTTTCTGTGGACATCCGATTGCCGGGATTTTTAAATCATAAAACTGTGAAGAATCATTCCGCTATGGAAATAAAAAAACTGGGAGAGTATGTTTGGGAGATTCCCAAGCATGGGGAGATGAGAGTCCCAGCCGTGATCTACACATCTTCAAAACTTCTAGAGAGCATAAAAAGAGACAAGACTCTTCTTCAAGCACAGAATGTCGCTTGTTTGCCCGGAATCCAGAAGAGGGCTTATGTTATGCCTGATGGACACCAGGGGTATGGATTTCCCATCGGAGGCGTAGCGGCATTCGACAGAACGACGGGTGTCATTTCCCCTGGGGGTGTGGGTTACGATATCAACTGCGGCGTCAGACTGCTCAAAACAGAGTTTTTTGAGCCGGATATAAGGTCAAAGCGCAGGGAGCTTCTTGACGAAATTTACATGGAAGTTCCTGCCGGCCTGGGCAGAAAAGGTCACATACGATTTGATAAGAACATTTTGTTTGACGTCTGCCGCAGGGGCGCAGAATGGGCGGTCGAAAATGGGTATGGAACAAAAGAGGATCTGCTGAAAACAGAGGAATATGGCAGGATGAAGAGTGCAAATCCCGAATACCTCTCACATAGAGCTATTGAAAGGGGAGCCCCTCAATTGGGGACGCTGGGTTCAGGAAATCATTTCTTGGAAATCCAAAAAGTGGATCAAATTTTTAATCCGGAAATCAGTCAAACCTTTGGCATTCACTCTAAAAATCAAATTTTAGTCATGATCCACTGCGGGAGTCGAGGTTTGGGACACCAAGTGGCTTCTGATTACATACGGCTTATGGAAGACAGATTCGGGATTAAAAATCTACCGGATAGGGAATTGATTTATGCTCCTCTCCATTCCGATCTTGGACAACAGTATTACCAATCCATGAGTTCGGCCGTCAACTTCGCGTTTGTCAACAGGCAGATGATTGCCCATTCGGTCCGAAATGTTTTCCGCAAAGTTATGGGAAGTTCTGAAGGAATGGAACAGGTCTATGATGTCTGTCACAATGTGGCCAAATTTGAAAATCACAACATTGACGGGGAACAAAGGAGTCTGTGCGTGCACAGAAAAGGGGCTACACGGAGTTTTGGCCCAGGCCGGGATGAGATCCCTGAAATTTACCGCTCAGTCGGTCAGCCTGTTATTATTCCGGGAAGCATGGGAACCGCCTCTTATATCCTTGTGGGAACGTCCGAGGCGGAAAAACAGAGTTTTGGATCCACGGCACATGGGGCGGGACGAATGATGTCCAGGCATGAAGCGCGGCGCAGGTTCTCGGGAGAAAAAATTAAGAAAGAAATGGAAGATTTAGGTATCGAACTCAAGTCCACCAGTTGGAGAGGAGTGGCCGAAGAAGCTCCGGGAGTCTATAAAAATGTGGATGAGGTCGTAAATGTGTCCCATAAAGTGGGGCTAGGCCGTCTTGTGGCTCGAGTCGTCCCTGTCGGGGTGATCAAGGGGTAGAAATGAAATAGGTGTTATAGATGTCTAGGTGACAACTTTCTCAATGTCACTTTCTCCATAGTCTTCGAATTCCTGAGCCATAAGGTACTCACTCTTGAGCATTGTGTAGTGGCTGTGCTCGACATGGCTCAGATATTTAAGGATTTTTTGTTGGGGATCACTGACTCTTTGCGCCAAGCTTAAATAAAAATCTCCAGCAGCTTCCTCTGCCTTCATGGCTTGATACAATATCTCTGTGAAGGGGGAGGATGGAGTGAAATTTATGGAAGGCAGAAGAGTTTCGTCTACTTTGTCTGGGATTTCCATTTTTTCTTCCCTAAAAAGAGTCTGAAAAAGTTTTTCAAGAGATTCTTTATGTTTTGTCTCTTCGAAGGCCAGCCACTGAAATTTTTCCTTAAGAAGAGGATTTTTAAGTGAGTGAGCAAGATCAGAATAAATTTTATTGGCATTAATTTCAGCACGGCATGCCATCTCCAGAAGCTGTCTAACGGATAGCTGTGAAAAATTGGTCATATCACTCTCCTTTATCACCTATTCTAGTCCCTTACCTCTTAAAACTCAAATGAAAGCATCCCCATTTTCGTGATTTCATTTAGAGTTCTGGGAACTAGGCAGGCATGATGGAGAAATCCGTTCACGGGGACGAGCGGGCATGGTTCCTCCTATTCGATTTGCCTTGAAGGAGATGAAGGGAGGGCGAAGCGGTGTCCGTGTCTGCGCACAACGACGGAGGAGTGAGGACGGAGGTGCGCCGTGGAGGCTGGAAAGGCGCCCACCTTCATCTTAAGCAGAAGAAAACGCAGCGTGATTTCTAATCGACTCGCTAGTTCACGGAGAACTCGGTTTTGAAATCACGGAAATGGAGATGTTGATCTCAAAAGCGTGATATTTGACTTTTGGCGCGGCACCTTTTATTTTAAATACCAAATCATGAAAGTCTATTTGGCAGGATACAATGTCGACAGTGAGGTCATCGAAGATCTAAAAAAAAATTCTCCTCCCAGAGAGGACGTCACACCTG
>CAZEWV010000184.1:0-5756 GCA_964516025.1 uncultured Eubacteriales bacterium | reverse complement strand
TTCATGTTTATTCAGAACTTTAATTTTATCGGAACACTCCCCCCTCTGCAACCAAAATCGAATTGGGGTCAGACATTTAAAAGTTGGAAAAAACAAGATTTGGGGTCAGGCTTTTAAAAGTTGAAAAACTTTCACGATATTTATTTTATTTGAAGAAAGTTATTCAAGTTTTGAAAGCCTGACCCCGTTTTTTCCAAGTTTTAAATGTCTGACCCCAATCCCAAGCCAGTTGAATTAAGAGTAGATTTAATATATCGTTATTTCCCAATAAAAATCGTTACTCAGGAGGGAGATGTTTCATGAGAAAACCAATAATAATCTCTATTCTTTTAGTCTTGTTTTTGCTTCCCCTTTTCATCCAGGCGGCAGAATTTCAGGTCAAAGTCATCGAAGATGAAAGCGATCTGCCGGAAAAGTTCTGTTCCATATGGGAAAAAGGGGACTATCTCATTACGGATGGAGAGTATTTGATCCTCATAGGAGGAACGTCCCGACGTCTTTATTCCAATAACTATTACTACATCGCCGATGCCCAGGGAAGCCTTATCAGCATGGTTCCCGCAGACAAAGAACAAAAGAGCAAAATGGCCGTAGGCGCACCCGACCTCCGTTTAGATGGAAAGAGAACAATCATTGGCTACACCTCTGTCGAACCGGGAAAAATCAATACTGAAGATGGCTCTTTTGAATTCATGGCAAAAGCTGAATTCAGAAGCGAAAAAGACCTCCGGGCCAATATCGAAACCGTGTACCTATTCACACCTGAAACCGGCCAGATCGATATACGCTCGACGATTCAAAACACGGGAAAAACAGCATTTACAGACCTCAGATACTCTCTCTATTTCACAGCCAATCACAGCTATAACTTCAGCCCCTTCAACAGAAGGAGTTCTCCCGAGCTCCGTTTCAACGTTTATCCGAAAGGCGATCATTTTTTGGGGTGGATGAATAAAAATCCTCTCACAACATCTGGTGAAATTTCACCAGACGATCTGGCACCTGGGGAAACATTCACAGTCTATTACACTCTTCTTGTCAACACGGATGCCCAAATCCTGCTTGAAAACCTCTATGGACTCACAGACGTCAAACCTGAAAAGGCCACCATCACTTTCACGGACTATGATGGAAGCCAGCTGGAACTCACCATCATAGATGTTCTTTCCGGCGCCGTTTATTTCCGTTCCTATTTAAGAAACACATATTCCTATGACGTCCTCCTCCCTGAAGGCGTCTATCGAGCCCAAACCAATTTCTTCCCGGCCATAAACGAAAGAATTTTCTCTGTCAAACCTGAAGAGGACAACACTTGCAATATACAGAGCCCTTCTACGGCGCCAGTTCGAGTAAAAATCACAAACACGGAAAGCAAGCATGTCCCTGGAAAAGTCACATTTATAGGTCTCGATCCGACACCATCTCCCTATTTCACCCCAGAAAATCCGGTAAAAACTGGAAGAAACTGGGAGTCATCCAAAAATTCCTGTTACCCCCCAGAAGAAGGCATGGATGTTGACCTGCCTGTAGGGACATATCTTGTCTATGCCTCACGGGGGCCCGAATACTCGATGGACCAAAAGATCACGGAGATAACCTTGCAAATGTTTCGCAGAGATAAACAGGAACTGGTCTTTACTATTAACAAAGTTGTCGATACAAAAAAATTCATTTCCTTTGATGCCCACATGCACACCATATATTCCGACGGCCGCGTCAAAATACCTGAAAGGTTAAAATCCCTTGTCGCCGAAGGCTTGGATGTGGCTGTTTCGACCGACCACAACATCATCACCGATTACAATCCGGATCTCAAAAAGCTCGAGCTGGACAAATATCTGGCCGTTATCATGGGAAGTGAAGTCACCAAAGGGGGTGTGATCCATTTCAACACCTATCCTCTTATCCCTGACAAAAAGGCCCTGTTTAATGGGGCCATTGACTCACACTCCGACGAAGCCGCTCCCCTCTTTGCCGCCAGCCGGAAAAGGGATCCTCAAGCCATCCTTCAGGTCAACCATCCCCGCTCCGGGACCCTGGGCTATTTCAACAACTACAAACTTGACCTGGACTTCGCTTCGACGGCTAAAACTAATTTTGACACAACATTTAATGTCCTTGAGGTTATGAACGGACCCTATTTTTACTCTTCGAACTTCACAGCCATTATGGACTGGCTTCATCTCATCAATAGGGGCCTCTACTTCCCCATCGTCGGCAACTCAGATTCGCACTCCATCGCCAGAGGCGAGCCGGGATATTCCAGAACATATATCTATTATAATGGAGAGAAAGGACAAAATTTGGATGTCGACGCCCTCCTGGATGCCCTTAAAAAAGGGCACTCGTTTTTGTCCAACGGCCCGATTGTCGATTACACGATCAACCAAACACACATCCCTGGGGATACATTCACGGCAAAAGACGGTAAAGCGGCTGTCAGAATTCAAGTTCAGTGCACGCCGTGGGTCTCCATCAGTGAAGTGCGTCTGATCATCAATGGCGAAAGAAAACTGATCCTTCCGGTTACGGCCGGCTCGGAATCCATCATCCAATTTTCCGAGGAAATCGGCCTGACTCTCTCAGAAGATTCATACATTGCCGTTGAAATTCTAGGGAAACAAAGCCTTTTTCCGGTTCTACAAGCTCGATCAAGCACGGGACTACTCGAAAACGCCACTCTCCCCTATGCGCTAACCAATCCCATTTTCATCGATGTGGACGGCAACGGACAATTTGACTCCCCGGTCCAAGGGAGTATCCAGCTGAAAAACTTGGATAAACCAAAAACCATGATTCAGCGCTAGTAAGGCCTGAATGAAATCTCCCGTTTCTCAAAGAACCCGCACAATCATTTTTATCGGCGAACTTGTGTTTGTCGCCGCCCTGTTCGTGATCTATTTCACTTCGCAGTCCCTACGAAGCAGCCGCCATCTCTGGTTATTGTTCCTCTATTCCATCCCCGGAAATTTTCTCATCGATGTCATCCCCTACGATCCGGCAGTCATCATCTTTGCCAGATTCCATGAACCCCTCATCATAGCTCTCGTTGGAGTAGCCGGGATACTGGCCAGCGAAATCATTAACTACACATGTTTTGAATACATCGTCGATCGAAAATTCTTCGACAAAGTCCTCAAACACAAATTCATTGTCAAGATCACTCAGCTTTTTAACAAGGCACCTTTCTGGACGATGTTGATTGTGGCTTTCACGCCTATTCCTATCTATCCTTTCCGGTTCCTCGTTGTCATGGCCCGTTTTCCTCTTCTCAAGTACCTCCTTGCTCTCTTTATCGGACGGCTGCCGCGCCTCTATCTGATCGCCCTCTTTGGCCACAACATTGCCCTCCCGGGATATGCCTATCTCATTATCTTTATCGTCCTCTCCATTTTGATGTATCTCCCCTTGGTCAAACTTATTCCCAAAAAACGGCAAAAGGAACAAATCCCATGACCCCTAAAGCCCTAATCACAGGTTCAACAGGTTTTATCGGAAGTCATCTGGTCGAATATCTGCTGGCATTAAACTGGGAAGTCAGTTGTCTGATTCGGCCAAAAAGCAGGACAAATATCCTCTCCGGCCTTCCCGTCCGATATATCAAAGGAGACATCGACGATATCCCTTCCCTTGAGAAAGCCGTTCATGGCCAGGATTATGTCTTCCATGTCGCCGCACGCATACGGTCAACCCATCCGGACATTTATGACCGGGCCAACCACCAATTCACAAAAAACCTGGCTTTGGCCTCACTCAACTCCAACCCGAATCTCAACAGATTCGTCTATATTTCTTCCATTGCGGCCTCCGGCCCATCCCCTCCCGGCTCCTGTTCGGATGAAACACAAATCTGCTGCCCTACGTCCCGATACGGACAGAGCAAGCTGCGCGGAGAGGACGCCCTCTGTGCGATCTGGGATAGACTTCCGGTCACGATCATCCGTCCTCCCAACGTGTATGGGCCCAGGCAGATGGAAACCGAACTCCTCATAAAAATCATCAGAAAGAGAATCGTACCTCTTTTCAAAGATGAAGCCGCTTCGACCAGCCTTATCTATATCCATGATCTTATTGAGGGTATCATCCAGGCCTCTCTTTCTTCTCAAACTATCGGACAGATCTACTATTTGACGGATGGAGTCGACTACTCCTGGAGAAAGGTTATTCTTGCCATTAAAGATCAGGTCCTGGGAACATCCCTTTTTCTTCCCCTCCCCGAAAAAGTCATTTATTTGTCTGCCTGGATCATCGATATGCTCAAGTCCACAGGTATCATCAGCATCCATTTCGGCCGGAGAATATGGCGGGCAATGATCCAGACGCCTTGGATTTTTTCCTCAGCCAAAGCCCAAAAAGATTTCGGTTTTAAAGCTCGCCACTCCTTCCAAGCAGGCATGAAGGAAACGGTCCGGCACTACAAACAATCCCGCTTCTGAAAATCTCATTGCCGCAGCCCGCGTATTTTGGTAAAAATAAACTCATAAAGATCCTATCCATGGCTCAAAAAACAATCTCCTGCATCATCAATCCCGCCGCAGCAAACAACAAATGGAGAAAGCACAAAAAAATGAGGACGTACCTCCAGCACCATATCCCGGGTCAAATATTTGACAGTTATCAGGATAAGGCCGACACCATTCAAAAAGCAAAGGCTTTAAGCCGGGAATGTGATGTTTTGATCGCCGCTGGAGGAGACGGTACAATCGCCGACGTTATTCAAGGTATCATGGAGGCCAACAGGGGAAAGAACACTGCTCTTGCCGTACTCCCTCTAGGAAGCGGAAATGCCTTCCGTAAATCACTGGGAATCCCTCTAAGCGTACGAAAATCTCTACAGCTCATCGAGCACGGACAAAAAAAAGAGATCGATCTCATCGATATCGAAGGACATGCCGCCACATTCGGAAGCATTGGCGCCACAGCACAAATCACCTACAAGAAGAATCAGCTCGACATCCCTGGTCTTTGGGGGCACCTGAAGGCAGGATTGATCATGTTCAAGCTCCCTCAAAAAGAATTTAACGTCGAACTCTTCGAAGGAGTGGATGAAAACGGAGTGTCCTTTGAAAACAAATCCATGTCCATCCATGCTCTCGACTGTGTTTTCGGAAAGACAAACTACTTTGGCTACAACTGGAAAATTGCACCACAAGCCATTGTCGATGACGGCTTTATCGACATCACATTTTTTGAGATCACTCCCACCCAGTATCTGTTTGCTTTCCCCCGCATCTATTTCGGCACATTTCAAAAAAAACTAAAACACTTTAAAGCAAAAAAAGCTGTTATTAGAGGTCATGATCTTCATATCCAGTACCACGGAGAGCACCTCGGGATAAGAGACAATATCACTCTGTCCATTTTGCCCCGCGCACTCACTGTTTTCGTCCCATAACCACACTCTCTCTTCGTAGCATCCCCTTTTCCGTGATTTTTTAGAGTTCTGGGAAGATGATGGAGAAATCCGTTTGGAGGACGAGCGGGCATGGTTCCTCCCCTGGAGGAGAGCGAGGACGGAGATCGAGCGAGTTTTCCTCGCTGGGGAAAATGAAGCGTGATTTCTAATCACTTTACAGAACTCTTCTTGAAATCACGGAAAGGGGGATGCTTCGTCATTCACCTTGACAAGAGGGCGCGATTCGGGTATAAATTCTTTGTTCAACCAGAGGAGGTGAGTTTAGTGGCTTTTGTTGTTGTAGATGATAGCGAATCTATCGAATCTGCACTCAAAAGGTTTAAAAGAAAAGTACAGCAGG
>CAZEWV010000183.1:0-5764 GCA_964516025.1 uncultured Eubacteriales bacterium | reverse complement strand
AAAAAGACAGCCCCCTTCAAGAGTATCCGGAGGAAATCATGAAGGCCGGTAACAGCGCCGCTTCTTTGACTCGACAGCTTCTGGCATTCAGCCGCAAGCAGATATTTCAGCCTGAAGTATTAAATCTCAACGCGGTGATCCCTAATATCGAAAAGATGCTCCGTCGCTTAATTGGTGAAGATATTGAACTGAAAACGATCCTACAACCGGAACTGGGCAATGTAGAGGCAGATCCGGGACAGATAGAGCAGATAGTCGTAAACCTTGCGGTCAATGCCAGAGATGCCATGCCGACAGGGGGTCAACTCACCATTGAAACAGTAAACGTCCAGATGGATGAAGCATACGCCCGGGAACACATAACGGCCAAACTCGGCCCCTACGTGATGATGGCCATAAGTGACACCGGCACAGGGATGGATGAAGAGATTCGTTCACGGATCTTTGAGCCCTTTTTTTCCACAAAAGAGGAGGGCCAGGGCACGGGGCTGGGCCTTTCCACCGTCTATGGCATCGTGAAGCAAAGTGATGGCTATATCTGGGTATACAGCGAACCCGGAAAAGGGACGACCTTCAAAATCTACCTGCCCAGGGTTGATAAAAAAAGTCAGGATATCAAGAAGATAAAGACTTTTGTCAAATCTCTCAGCGGTACAGAGACTGTCCTGGTGGTTGAGGACAACAGTATGGTTCGAGAACTGGCGATCAAGATTCTTCAAAAATACGGATATAAGGTCTTGGAGGCAAAAGACGGCGAAGAGGCCATTGAGATCGGCAAACAGCATGAAGGCCCTATCGATCTGATGCTGACCGATGTGGTGATGCCGGGGATGAGCGGCCGGATATTGGCGATGGAATTTGAGAGTCTGCGACCAAAGATCAAGGTGCTCTATATGTCAGGCTATACGGATAACATCGTTGTGCACCATGGTATCCTGGACCGGGGAATGGTTTTTATCCAGAAGCCCTTCACCCATGATGCGTTGGCGGGTAAGGTGCGTGAATTGCTCGATGAAAAATGAAGAAGTATAGCGGATACATTCCTAAACAAAAAACAAGAGAGAAACCCATATGGCGCTGATAATGACTTATACATGGTATTTAATCTGTACCTGAATGTATGGACTTTTTGTCTCAAAACAACCGGAGGATTCCTCAATGTCCACAAAAAAAGCCGATGAAGAATTCGGACAGCGCATTAATAATACAGGGAAAAACGCAAGGGAGCATAAGGGACTCTTTGGCAGGTTTTTCTCAGTCTTGCTTGTCATTGTTTTTCTAATCTTTGGGGGCAGTGCGGTAAAAGTTACAGCAATGGACGACCCCACTGATGAGAAGCGTACGGTCACACCTTCGGATGTTTTTTCCGCTGTTCAGAAGGCTAATCAAGATCTGGACCTTTTGAGGCGGCACATGGGGGAGCCGGAAGCGATTCCGCTGGACATCCGTGTCTATAAAGCGGCCCCACCTGACGTTTACTTTCAAGCGTTAACCATGTTTCAAAAAGCCAACCGTCTCTCTTTTGAGATCACTCGCCTTCAAAAACAGCCCCCCTCTTTGCCTGAAGGGGACATTCTTCCAGCCCATGTCATGGTCTTAGTAAAGGGAGCACACAGAGCTATACGAAAGGTTATGGACGACCTGAAGATCCCTGAAAGCCGTTCCAAATCCACAAGTGATCCCTCCAAGACACCTTCGGATGTGTTCAAAACTATCATGTCAACAAATCGCCAGCTGAACCTGCTTTTAGAGAGGCGCTTTGCACCCAGCGATGTTTACATAGCGACAACTCTGGCCATCGGATATGCAGCCCGACTACTTTCCCAATATCCCGGTTCAATGCGCATTCCGGATGCCCCTCCCCTTGAAAGAGAAAAAAAGCCGGCAGATGTCTATTTCCGGCTTTTAGACTGTCTCGAAATCATCTCACATATTTATAAGACAGCCGGTTTAGAGGGGCTCGATATTGACACAATTAATATTGATAAAAAAGTTATTACACCGAGTGATGTGTTTGACGTTGCTTCATTGATTGTAGCCCGCCTCGACTTTCTTCATAAAAAATTTGGCCTTAAAAAAAAACCAAGGGAAACCTTTTATCCGGGGCGGAAGTATCCGTCAGATGTATATCAGTATGTCGGAATTCTTGAAGCACAGTTGAAGCAGATCGAACGTTTCATTGCAAAAAGAGGATATCCCAACAAGCAGTAACCGAAGGGAACCAAATGCAAAAAACAGAATCTAAAGATGCTACGAGGTGGCGGAGGCATGGACTTGCCTTCCAACTTCTTAAATCACACCTTTTCGTGGCGTCTATCGGCCTGGTAATGCTTCTAATAGCACTTGCTTCTACCTATTACTTGCACTCAAAGGTCGTTGTTCTGGCTGAGGAGGGAGGACCCATAGCTCAGGCATCATCAAAAGTTCTCGCTGAGGTTCAACATTCCCTTGCCGGAGTCCGCGGCTGGGTCAGTTTGGGAGACAAAACGTTCTTGGGGGAATGGAAAAAGGCCTGGGTGGAGGGCATTGAACCAGCCATGAACTCTTTAGAAAAGCACAAGCATGCCCTAAAGAAAGCAGGAAGCCAAGATTTGATAAATCGACTTCCACCGCTACTAATTGAATTGAAGGAATCTCAGTGGTGGGTGAATAATGTAGCTCAAACACCCGGTAACGAACCAGCAAGAGTGTCATATTTGTTTGAGGTTGAACCAGTTGCTCTCGCTCTTGAGTCGATCATTGTTTCGATAACACAAGAAGCCAAAAAAGAGGGGCGTTCAGCACTTAAAGAAGAGATTATTCAGCTCTCGAATGTCAAACATCGTTTTTTTCTCTCTCGCCTACAGCTTGAAAAAATTGTTTTTCAAGGCAGTTTATATCTTGAAGATGAATTTCGGAATAATTTACATATGTCATATGCAGCCATCAAGGATATGGCATCGCAATACTTAATGCATTCAGCTGAACAAAAACCCCTGATAAGCCTTTTTCAACGTGAAGCGGGGGCATTTGAAAGATTGGCGGATAATGTTATTAAATTGAGAAAGTCTGATAAGTGGAATGTTGCTCAACACCTTATGGTATCAGAAACTGTTCCTATCGCCAAGCGTGCCATTGAAGTTTTAGAGAAACTTTCGTCAACTGCAGACATATTTATGCGCAAGGAATCATCTGAGGCTTCCAGGGCAACTAAAATTGTCATTACCGTAATGACTCTGCTGGTTTTTGCTATGATTATTATCGCCTTCAGCATTTCTATAAGTCGAGCGCATGCGCTGACAGAGCCTATTTCTATACTCTCAATATCCGTGCAGGGTTTTGCTGAAGGACGGTTGGAGAAAGACATACCGATCATACGCGATGATGAAGTGGGGGAGCTTACACGCTCATTTAATTTCATGCGGGCATCAATCCATAATGTCCAGGAGGAATTGGAAGAAGCTAACCAGTTTTTGGAGAAGCGCGTGGAAGAAAGAACTACAGAGCTAAACTTGGTCAATGAGAATCTTAAACATGAAAAAGAAAGAGCGGAGAAATATCTTGCTATTTCAGAAGCGATCATAGTTGCTCTTGATCCCAAGGGAATAGTCACTCTGCTCAACAGGCGAGGGTGTGATATTTTAGGTTACAAAAAAAACGAACTTATTGGTAAGAATTGGTTTGAAACAGTCATCCCAGCAGAACAAAGAGACACGGTTTTTGATATCCACGATAAAGTGGTTGCTGGGGATATAGAGCCAGTTGAGTATTTTGAGAATGAAGTGATTACAAAGACAGAAGAGAGGAAGTTTGTCTTTTGGCACAACACCCTCGTAAAAAATGATGATGGAACCATTGTCGGCAGCTTGAGTTCTGGGCAGGATTTTACAGATAAAAGACGCGCTGAAGAAAAGATCAAGGCATCCCTGGAAGAAAAGGAAGTGCTTTTAAGGGAAATCCACCACCGGGTCAAGAACAACATGCAGGTCATTATCAGCCTACTCAGGCTTCAATCTGCTAAAATTGGTGAAAGGCAATATGCTGATATGCTAAAAGAAAGCCAGGATCGGATAAAATCGATGGCCCTGATTCACGAGAGACTTTACCAGTCTGAAGATATTGCCAACATTGACTTTGGGGGATACGCAAAGACTCTTACAAACAACCTGTTCGTATCCCATGGAGTAAATCCAGATAGAATTAGGCTGACAGTGGAGATCGAGGATATTTCATTAGGGCTTGATTATGCAATTCCCTGTGGGTTAATTATCAATGAACTGGTTTCAAATTCTCTGAAATACGCATTTCCAAATGAGACGGAAGGGGAAATTAGAATTGCGCTGCGAAAAATCAGTAAAGACGATGTTGAGCTATCGTTGAGTGATAATGGTGTAGGCATACCAGAGGAACTGGATTTTGGAGCTATAGAATCATTGGGTTTGGATCTGGTCAAGATATTGGCAGAACATCAACTTGGAGGTCAGATTGAGCTGAACAGAACCCAAGGGACCCGCCTTTCCATTAAGTTTACGATGAAAACAGATAAGAAGAAGGAAATAGAACAATGAAAAAAGCAGAAATCTTGATTGTGGAAGATGACGCGATTGTTGCAAGAGACATCCAGAACAGGTTGAAGGCCTTGGGTTTTCTTGCGCCCACCATGGCGCCCTCCGGGGAAAAAGCCATTGAAAGGGTAAGGGAGCATAAACCTGATTTGGTCCTAATGGATATTATGCTTAAGGGTGAAATGGATGGTATTGAAGCCGCCGGCCAAATTAGCACCCAGTTCAATATTCCTGTTGTATATCTGACTGCTTACTCAGATGAGAAAGTGCTGGAGAGAGCAAAGGTAACCGAGCCGTTTGGATACATTATCAAGCCGTTTGAAGACAGAGATTTAAATACCGCCATTGAGATCGCTCTTTACAAACACAAAATGGAAAAGCAATTAAAGGAGAGTGAAGAATGGCTCTCTACAACTCTGAAGAGCATCGGGGATGCAGTCATTGCCACTGATAAAAATGGACATGTGATGTTTATGAATCCCGTTGCCGAGTTTTTGACAGGCTGGAATCAAAAAGAGACCAGAGGCAGATCTTTGAAAGAGGTCTTTAATATCATCAATGAACAAACACGGAAAGGAGTGGAGGACCCGGTTGCCAAGGTTATCAGGGAAGGAACCGTTGTTGGTCTGGCCAATCATACGGTTCTCATAGCCAGGAATGGAACTGAAATAGCCATTGATGACAGCGGGGCGCCAATTAAAAATGAAAAAGGAGCCGTCACTGGAGTCGTTCTCGTTTTCCGTGATGTCAGACAAAGGAGGCAAACAGAGGATGCGCTACGGGAGACTGAGGAACGTTATCAAGCCTTGTTTGAGAACAACCCAATTGAAACCATTGTTGTCGATAAGGATGCACGTATCACGATGTATAACAAAGCCAAAAGACTGTCCGGCGACAGGTTGCCACAAATTGGAGACGTGATGTACAAAGATTATGCCGCCGGCCATCTCATCGATATGGATCAGGAATTGATGGAATGTATCCAGCTCGGAAAATTTAAAGACTTTTCGGATCAGAATTACAAAGGCAGATTTCTTGACATCAGGATGTCTCCTTTTGAGGAAGGCGCTATTATTACGGCCATAGATCGGACCGAAAAAAAGAACCTGGAAACCAAACTCCGACGTACTCAGAAGATGGAATCACTGGGGTTGATGGCCGGAGGCATCGCCCATGATTTGAACAACATCCTCTCAGGGATTGTCAGCTATCCGGAACTG
>CAZEWV010000182.1:0-5801 GCA_964516025.1 uncultured Eubacteriales bacterium | reverse complement strand
TGCTTTTTCAAAATGAAACATCGGATATGGCCAGATATGCCTTAGAAAAAATTCCTGGAACAGAGTCCGGAAAAGCGCTGCTTCAAAGCCTAAAAAATAATACGAATAAAAATAGAATGGGAATCATCTCCTCTATAGGCCAAAGGGGTGTGGTATCTGCCGTACCGGAACTCAGCCAATTATTAAATGATCCCGATATTTCGATCGCTTCAGCCTCAGCCAGAGCGTTGGGATGGATCGGGGGATCCGAAGCCGTCGAAGTTTTATCTATAGTCCTCAAAGAAGGAAAAGGAGAGATGCGGTTTCAGGCTGCTACATCACTTCTGAAGTGTGCGGAAAAATTCCAAGCTCTGAACCAATCCCCACGGGCAGTTGATCTCTATGAAAAATTGATGGAACTCCATTTTTCGACACAAGTCAGACAGGCTGCACTGAAAGGACTGTTGATCTCCAACCAAAATGGAGCGAAGTCTCTGCTTTTGGACGTCTTAAAAGGAGAAGATGCAGATCTGCATGCCGCTGCAATAGGACAAATCAGGGCCATTATCAAAGATTCTGAGATCCGGGAGGTTTTGGACTTGATGACGAAGCTACCTGGGAGGAGCCAAATGGCCTTGTTTCCGGTCCTCTCTTCTTATCCCTCCCAACAAGTTCTTTCGGCCGTCATTAGGGCGACAGGAAATGAAGATATTGATGTGCGTTGTGCAGCTTTGGAAGTCGTGAACACTCTCGGTGATGCAGCAGTCATTCCTTTTCTTGCTGAGCGGGCGGCCCAAACAAAGGGCCGTGAAAAACGAGCCGCTCAATTCAGCATGTGGAATCTCAAAGGTCCAGACGTAAATCAGACAATAATCATTGAGATTGAAAAAGTTTCTGATCCTTCCATAAAGCGTGAACTCATCCGTTGTGTCGGAGAACGCAGGATAGAAGAAGGGAAGCCTATCTTATTTGATTTTACTTCTTCTTCTGATCCTCTCATCCGCCAAGATGCCATAAGAAATCTAGAGCGAATTGTTAGGGCCGCTGATCTACCGCAATTGCTCGATCTTTTGGTCCAAGTGGAACAGGAGTCAGATAAAGCAGCGCTTAGAAAAGTTTTGGCAGTTTCTGCTTCCTTTATCGAAAATAAGAGTAGAAGTGCATCTGTCGTAATAGAAAAACTGAAAACTATCCAAAGTGAACAGGGACGGAGCGATTTATTGAGAGTTTTAGGTGTCATTGGTGACAACCGCACACTGCCTCTCCTGCGTTTGGCTCTAAAAAAACCAAATTCGCCGGAGTATAACAGCGCTGTCCGAGCCTTAACTGAATGGCCTGATTTCACACCAAGAGATGATTTGTTGTGGATTGCACAGACGGCCGAGGATCTCAGCCTGCGAGTGCTGTCCTTGCGTTCCTATATCCAAATGGTTGGGAACGAAAGATACCGGTCTCCCATTGGCGCGGTCCAGTCCTTAAAGAAAGGATTAGATGTAGCAGAAAGGCCTGAGGAAAAAGTACAGGTCCTGGCCCTGCTTCCGCGATTTCCTTGTGCCCAAGCCCTTAAGCTGGCTGAATCTCTTTTGTCTGACGAATCTGTCCAAGCCGAAGCATCCTTGGCCATCAAGAAAATTCTGTACGATTATTTTAAAAATACTGTCCTTTTCCGTGATACTTTTTAGAGTTCTGGGAATTTAAGAGATGATGGAGAAATCCGGTTGCAGAACCTTTTGAAGATTTTAGTGATTTTTATTAGTATAGATCCATACTGGAGGTTGGCTTATGATTGAAGGTCAAGAAGGCGGACAGACAAAATCCCGTTTGACATATGGGATGATCGGTGGAGGACAGGGAGCTTTCATTGGAGATGTTCACCGGAAAGCGATCGCCATGGATGGAGTGGCTGATCTTTCTGCCGGCTGTTTTTCTCAGGATTTTGATAACACTTTAAAAACAGGAAAAAGTCTCCGGCTTGGAAAGGAGAGGCTCTATAAAAACTTTGAGGAAATGTTTGCCGCCGAAAAGGAACGAAAAGATAAATTGGATTTTGTGGTCATCGTAACCCCAAACAATTCTCATTTTCCCGCAGCTAAACTTGCCTTGGAAAGCGGTATTCATGTGGTTTGTGACAAACCCCTGACCACCTCCAGCCTGGATGCCGAAGAGCTTGTACGTTTGGCCGGCGATAAAGATCTACTCTTCATGGTGACTTATGCATATTCAGGCTATCCCATTGTCAAACATGCAAAAGAAATGGTCTCTCATGGAGACTTAGGAGAAATCCGATTTGTTAGTGCCGAATACCCCCAGGATTGGCTGGCCACTCCTCTGGAAAGAAGCGGCCAGAAACAGTCAATTTGGCGAACCGACCCAGAGCAAATTGGCGTATCCAACTGTGTCGGGGATATTGGAAGCCATATCGAAAACATGGTTTCTTTTATCACCGGGCTAAACATCCGGTCCCTGTGTGCTCGTTTGGATACATTTGTGGAGGGACGTAAGCTCGATGATAACGCTTGTATTTTGGTCAATTATGACAAAGGAGCGAAGGGCTTGTACTGGAGTTCGCAGATTGCCGTAGGATTTGACAATGGATTCCGGGTTCGCATTTTTGGGACGAAGGCCTCTATTGACTGGTGCCAGGAAAGTCCGAATTATCTCAAAGTGTCCTACCTGGATAAGCCCTCGGAAATCATTTCACGCGGGCGGACCGAACTGTACCCGAATGCCCAGAAATATTCAAGAATTCCCTCAGGACATCCCGAAGGCTATTATGAGGCTTTCGCCAACCTCTACACAACATTTGGTTTGGCTTTGAATAAAAAACTGCGTGGAGATACACTATCAGATGAGGATTTAGATTTTCCGGATATACATGCCGGTGTTCAGGGAGTTAAATACATAGAGAAATGCGTAGAGAGCTCCAGAGCAGGGGCCACCTGGATAGAGCTGTGATTTTAGCGATAAAGGAGGAGACTCATGTCTAAACCCGTCACCCTCTTCACAGGTCAGTGGGCGGATAAAACTTTTGAAGATTTGTGCCAAAAAGCCGCTGAATGGGGCTATGAAGGCTTGGAAATTGCCTGTTGGGGAGACCATATGGATGTGAGCCGGGCTGCAGAAGATATGTCCTATGTCAACGAAAAAAAAAAGATATTGGAAAAATTTAATATGAACTGCTGGGCTCTCGGAGCGCATCTTGCTGGTCAGTGTGTTGGAGATACTTACGATGAGCGTCTTAACGCTTTTGTCCCAGATCGAGTGAAAGGCCAAGCCGAAAAACTCAAACAGTGGGCGGTGGATGAGATGAAATTTACGGCCAAAGCCGCTAAAAACATGGGGTGTTCTATTGTCAACGGATTCATGGGTTCACCTATATGGAAGGCCTGGTATTCATTTCCTCCTACCACAGAAGACATGATCGATAAAGGATTCACATTGATCCATGACCTCTGGACTCCCATTTTCAATGAATTTGATCGGCAGGGGATTCGTTTTGCACTCGAAGTGCATCCCACTGAGATTGCTTTTGATCTCTTTACAGCCAGACGGCTTCTGGAGACATTCGATTTCCGTCCGACGCTTGGCTTTAATTTTGATCCCAGCCACCTTCTCTGGCAGGGGATGGAGCCACATCTGTTCATCCGTGAATTTCCCGACCGAATTTATCATGTCCACATGAAGGATGTTGCGGTGACTCTGGATGGGAAAGCCGGTATTCTCGGCTCTTTTCTTCCCTTTGGAGATCTCAAGAGAGGATGGAACTTTAGATCTTTGGGGCATGGAGACGTGAATTTTGAAGACATCATTCGGGAACTCAATTCTATCAATTATTTAGGGCCTCTTTCTGTCGAGTGGGAAGACAATGGAATGGACCGTGAATTTGGAGCCCGAGAGTCATTGGAGTTTGTCCGCTCCATAAATTTTGCCCCATCTGAAGTGGCTTTTGATAAGGATATGAAATCCGATGAAGCCGATAAATAAATCAGGGGAAAAGAAGGTTAACATGTCTGAGAAATCGAAAAAAAATCGTAATGTAAAGGTCTCACGTCGAGATTTTCTCAAATCTACAGCCTCGGCCGGATTGGGTGTGGCCCTGGCCGGGAGTTCGCTGACAAAACCGGCGTTTTCCCATCAGGTAGAGACGAGCAGTGCCGACAGCCTCAATATTGCCATTATTGGAGCCGGTGCGCAGGGGCGGGTTTTGATCGAGTCCTGCCTTCGCCTCCCGGGGATCCGGATCGTGGCTGTTTGCGATATTTGGGAATACAGCCAACAGTATGCTCGGGGATATCTCAAAAAATACGGCCAAATTGTCAATGTCTATGAAAATTATTACGACTTGTTGAGTAAGGAAAAAAACCTGGACGCAGCCATTGTGGCCTCCCCGGATTGGAAACATGCCGAACATGCCAATGCCTGTATGGAAGCAGGACTGCATGTTTACTGTGAAAAAGAAATGTCGAATTCCTTAGCCAAGGCCCGATCTATGGTTCATACAGCCAAACGGACGAGGAAGCTTCTTCAGATCGGTCATCAGCGCCGGAGTAATCCGCGGTATAGGCATGCCATCGACCGCCTCATCCATGAGAAAAAATTACTCGGACGGGTATCTCAGGCTTATGCCCAATGGAACCGGGCGAAAAATGAAATGCTCGGATGGCCTAAAAAGTATGTCATCGATCCCCTCAAACTAGAAACTTTTGGGTACAACTCTATGACCGAGTTTAGAAATTGGCGCTGGTTTAAGAAATACGGCGGCGGACCCATTGTGGATTTGGGTTCACATCAAATCGATCTCTACAGCTGGGTTTTTGGCGTTAATCCGGAGACAGTGGTTGCCAGTGGAGGCAACGATTACTATAAAAACCGGGAATGGTATGACAATGTCATGGTCATCTATGAGTATGCGACATCTGAAGGGAGAGCGCGTGCCTTTTACCAAGTCCAGACGACAACCAAACACGGGGGATTCTATGAAACTTTTATGGGAGACAATGGTGCTCTTGTGATATCTGAAGTGTCCCAAAGAGGTAATTGGGCCATCCGGGAAGCCCATGCACCAGAATGGGACACCCTTGCCAAAGAGGGTCTTTTGAAATCCGAAACGCTTCCCTTTCAAAAAATAGACACAAAGAATATTTTTCTAGATGTGCGTGTGACAGCGGAGACCGGTCGTTGGCCGCTTCCGGTAGAGCTGGCCAAACCGGCCCATCAACCTCATTTAGAGAATTTTTTTAAAGCCATCACTCACGGTGTCCCCTTGACATGTCCGCCGGAAGTTGGATATGAATCGGCGGTGGCAGTTCTCACAGTCAACAGTGCCGTTGAATCACGCCGTTTGGTGAGATTTCGCCCAAAGCAGTTTAAAGCATGAAACGAATAATTCTGATTATTTTTCTCATCACGGATCTTGGATTATTCAATGAGGTGGTCTCTCAAACTTCTGAAAAAAAACTGCAGTGGAACGGCAGTGAAACCGTCCCCGTCCACATCATTCCCTTAAAAGACGAATTTGATCAACCTATTATCCCTACAGAATTCAATCCACTTCCATTCTCAAGCCGTTTCACCTGCGCTCCCTGTCACGATTATAACGTCATCCAGAAGGGTTTACACTTTTCCGGGGCCAATCCCGATTTATCCGGTCGGGCTGGAGAGCCATGGTTCTGGCTGGAAAAGAAAACGGGAACTGTTCTGCCTCTATCTTATCAGAAATGGAGTGGGACCTGGCATCCGAGTGAATTGGGTCTTAATTCCTGGGATTTTGCTCTGCTTTTTGGACGGCACATGACAGGTGGTGGAATTCTTGAACCGGCCGA
>CAZEWV010000181.1:0-5808 GCA_964516025.1 uncultured Eubacteriales bacterium | reverse complement strand
CGGTTTAATGTCAACTTCGAGCTGCCCATAGGGACCGTTGTGGAAAAAACTAATGAGACGGCCAAGGAAATCGAGGCCATTATCGCCCGTATCCCTGAAGTCAAAGAGTACATCTCCACGATCGGAGATACGGGGATGATCGTATCCGATCTGACGGAGTCTGCCGGAGGTTCCGGATCCGGCTCGGAATTCGGAAAGATTCTCATCAATATTGGAACCGATAATGAGAGAAAGCGAACACAGGCGGAAGTCATCGCGGATTTAAATGAACAAATCTCTCACCTTCCCGGAATCCAATACAGTTTTTTTGAAGCCGAAATGGGCCCCCCTGTTGGTGATCCTGTAGCCATAAGGATTCTCGGTGACGAACTGGATGAACTCAAACAAATCAGCCAGGTTGTCCAAGCGCACCTCGAGAGGATTCCGGGGACGCGGAACATCCAAAATAGTTTTCGGGAAAACAAACCTCAGGTGTCCATTCAGGTCGATCGAACCATGGCCGCAAAGTATGGGATAACGGCCCAGGAAATCACGGCCCAGGTCATGGCAGCCTTTCTCGGATATGAGGCAACGGAGATTATGCTCGGCGATGAGCTGGTCGATATCCGGGTGATCAATAAGGACAAATTCCGCCGGAATTTTGAGGATGTTCTCGATACGCCAATTTTTAATGCAGTTGGAAACAAGGTGCCTTTGGGACAGCTGGCCAAAATCGAGATAACTAGTGGAGTGTCCTCTATCCAGCGATACAATTCGCGGCGTTCAGTGACAGTGACGGCTGGAGTGGAAAAGGGCGTGACGCCGCAAGAAATTTTTGCTGCCCATCAAAACCTGATGGCTGAAACTCCTCCTCCTCAAGGGTATATCCTGGAATACGGGGGAGAAGAAGAGGAGCGGGAACGGTCCTTCCGCTCTATCACCCGTGTCATGTTTTTGGGGTTGGTCTTCATATTTTTTGTACTCACTGCCCAATTCAATTCCTTTAAACAGCCTATGGTTGTGCTTTTTTCAATCCCTCTGTCCATTATAGGAGTTGTGTCCGGCCTACTGATCACACGACTGACATTCAGTTTTATGACTTTTGTCGGTGTTGTCGCCCTTATAGGGATTGTGGTCAACGATGCCATTGTACTCGTGGATTTTGTCAATCAAAAAAGAAGAAAGGGAGCTGATCTCCTGACCGCCATCTTTGAGGTGGGCCCGCGGCGTCTGAGACCGGTTGTGCTGACAACAGTCACAACAATCGGAGGGATTCTTCCCATCACTCTCAATATAGGAGGAGGGGGGACCATATGGGCGCCCTTGGGAACGGCGATTATTTTCGGGCTGTTATTTGCAACTGTTTTGACTCTTATTGTTGTACCATCCATGTATTCTCTCGTAGAACAAAAAGCCTACAAAGAAGCTCTTTCCCTTTATGAAAAGAAAGCGGAGAAGAAATAATCATTTGGGCGTATTTACGTGATTCGCAGCTTCTTGATCAGTTCCTTCTTAAAATCAGGATGAACCTTAAATCCCAGCGATTCAGTCCGTATGAGATAATCCCAGGCTAGGGGATATTTTGACTGGTGAAAATAGATTACGGAAAGATTGTTATGAACCAGAGCATAGTCGGCTTTGATCCGGATGACTTTTTTGTAATGTCTTTCGGAATCAGAGAGACGATCAGATGCAAAATACAAGTTTCCTAGATTGAGATGAGCATCCAGATAGTCCGGCTCTATCGCCACAGCCTTTAGTAATTCCTTTTCGGCTTGTTCTTTTCGTCAACTTTATTTTTCTATTGATTTGAATGTCGAAGGATTCCGTCTGGCTTTCCATTTCTTGGAAGAACCGGTTTGTCCCTCTATTTTCACGTTTCCTTCCACAGTATGACCTTTTACAGTCCCCTCAAAATGCAGGCGTTCAGTCTGTCCGCCTACTTTCCGCTCCAGGATGAATTTCAGGTTGTCTCCAATAAGATGCCCATCCGGGATGGTCAAGGGAATGGATTTGCTGCCTTCGAGGGCTTTTCCTTCAATCTTTTGAAAGTTTTGATCGAGTTTGAGTGCATAATCCTTTTGTTGGGAACCTGCGTCCATTGTCCAGTTCCAGGTTCCTGTCACATTGGCCGGGATGATCCAGAAATAGACACTGTGTCTGTCCCAATAACTTTCTGTGCAAAAATTTTCATTGGCCGGGGTTTCCTCTTCGATTTCGATGCTTTGATGCGGCTTCCAATCATCCATGGTGAAGTCATGAGAGACGACTCTTGTCCCGGGTTTTAAATCCCGAAAGAGTATGGGACGCAGTCTGAGGTTGACACTGGACAGAAGATAGAGCGTCACTACAGAGGCCTTACTGATGTCGGTTTCAAAGAGATCTTGAAGAAGAAACTCGACCTTGTCCTCAACGCCTGCATCGATAGCATTTTGCCGGCTTTCTTTGATGCGTTGGGGATCGATGTCTATTCCCACACCTCGACATCCTTTCGTAAGAGCGGCGGTGATAACGATCCGTCCATCACCGCAGCCGAGGTCATAGAGAACATCATCCTTCTGCACATCCGCTATTTTGAGCATCTCTTCGACAACCTTTTCCGGCGTTGGCACATAGGGGACCTCTGGGGATTTTTGCGCCCACTGCTGTACGCCCGATACGTTTGGCATTAAGAGCAGAGACAGGGAAATGAAACCAAAAAAGACTTTTTTCATCTGTATTCGATTCTTCTTCATTTGACGGACTCCTCTCTAGAGAATGATTTATGAAGTGAATTGTATCAGGATTTTTAGATAAACTTAAACACTTACGTCCATCTTTTATCTTTAATTGCAATTTAATTTTTCTTTGCATTGAAGGATAGAATCCTTCAATTTCTCTTTTTTCGTTGGAGTCATTTGTTGGTAAGAATTGCCGGCTTTAAATTGAGCGGATATTATTCTTAGCTGAGTTTGAACAATGTGAAAAAAATAATAAGACAAATAAAAGAAAATGAAGATGGAATGTTTTTGCGTAAGGATGAAAAAACCTAATAATTTCTCTCCTTGAATCCAATATCACAGTTAATATTGTTCTCATTTTTTTCATTTTATTCTCCAGCTCAGTAAAACCAGCGCTTATCTTACTTTTTATTTGAACTCGAGTTCAACTGGATAGAATCGCGCCAGTAGCGGAGTTTTCCAACTCCTGAGCGATCCTGGCTGGCATCGAAAGCCAGGCCGAAGACCGAGGGCTTGGCTTCAAAGAGTGTCTTGTTCTTGTAGACAGCCTTGGTCAGATTGACGATCGTGTAGTCCAGGGTGTTTCCATCCTCAGCCGCAAAGAGGAAATCGCCGTTTGTTTCAAACTCTCCCAAAATCAGCCGCCCGGCTTCGTAGGTGTACCTTGGACGGCGGAAATCACGGATCATATCCCTGCGCAAATCGTTTTTGACGGCTGTTGTATAGAGTTTTCCAGCGACAGATATTTGTACGCCCAGTCCGGCTCTTTCAGGTTGAACCGGAAGAAGTGAGATGCTTTTGGCGATTTTTTCAGGGCTTTGGTTGGACCGATGGGGGATAAGCACGGTGACAAAACCGACTGTTTCTCCCAGCTCAAAATGTTGAGCAGTGGTTTGATGGATGAGGAGTTCATCCTGGTAGTGTCGTTTTTCGGGCTCCACCCCCTCCAACATGTTATGGGTTTTGGGAAAGGCAATGAGAAGATGAGTATCTGTGGATAGTTCTCGGTTCTGGATCCTGTCATAAACGGTGTCATACCAGTGGTCGCCCTGGTCCACAATTTTCCGTGTGTGCCAGAGATTACAGAGAGTAAAATAGTCCTCTTTTCGTCCTTTGAACACATCGAAGACCACAAAGATACTGGGTTCTTTAATGTGGGTGATAATCCGGTCCCATTCATAACCCATCTTGTCATCGATTAGACGCGTCCGGCTGTAGTCGAAATCTTCTAGAGCCAAAAAGTCGACTTTTTGCGTTCGGACAATCCTGTAGGACCCCGCATTGTGGAGAAATTCGAGAATGCTCTGGCCAGGGATGGAGTCCCGGATGCTGTAGCGGTAGTCACCCTGGTTTTGTCCCATCCAGATTTTTTCAGGTCTGACGCATAGGCGGTTGTGAAAATAATCCTGACGGAAGGCGCCGAAAGGACCGCTGGGCATGTAATCTCTGTAGCCGCCATCTCTGAGTAAAACCGATCCTCCTGACATAAAAAGGACAATGCTGTTTTCATCGGCGTGGCCGTGGGTCATTTTTTCTTCTTCCACGGGAATGGTGTCTCTCAAATAATCCCGGAAATTGAGCCCCCCGTCTCCCTCATCCCTGTAATTGAGCAAGAAATACGTAGAATCTGTATTCCATCCATTCCGGAACACGATCTTTTTTCCCTGAACATCTTCCATAACTTCTTTTGACAGAGAGGAAGGAGGTGACGGTAAAATCGTGTCATCTCCCCAGCGGTAGCAGTCAAGAAGAAGATACCCGAGTCCGACACTTGTCGGATTGTCAAAATCGATGAATGTGTTGGCTATGGTTGATGCGGCCCATTTCAACTGGGGATCCTTATAGAAGGCGGCTGCGGCCTCGAAATAAACAAGATACCGGTTCCAGTTGGACAGCCAGTTGGCGTCACCGAAATCAGGGATCATGTTGGCGGGACACATCAGATGAAGGAAGTACTGGGCATAATAGTACATCTCCGGTGTTTTCAGCAGCTGGTCCATCTGTCCCAAAACATCGGCATAACCCAGAAGGGCATACAGCCAGACCGCATGGTAGATGGTGGCATCTTCGATCTCCCAGTTCCCCCAGTTGTCATCCCCCAGAGCTTTTCGCTGCATCTCCCAGAATTTAGTTTGAGGATGATGGGGGAGAGCGTGGACGGCCCAGGCCAATGTTTCCGCCCGAAGTGCTGTGCGGTTCATGGGACCCCACTCCTGGGTTCTCAGCAAATAGGTCATGCTCTCCGCAATGATGCCTTCGATCTGAGTTTGCTCTTGAGGGATGAATTTATTTAAGCGATTCAAAGTGTCGTAGGCGCGGATATAGCGCATGACTGTGAAAAAATCGGGGAGTGCGGGAACACCGGCTGCATAGTCAGGCCGCTGCTGTTTAGCAGAGTCAGGGTATATGGACCTGTAATCGCCGTAATTGAGAAGGACTTTCTTGACACGCAAAGCGTAGTCTTCATTTTTTTCCATCTCGAACAGAAAGGAATAAATAACCGCCATCTCCAGGATACCCCCAGGGGCTCGGTACCCAAACACATTTTTTGGATCAAAACTCTCTTTCCATCTATGGATCACATCGTCAAAGTGTTCCCATGTCCAATCGGCCGAAGCACGGGCATAATCCAGGTATTGAGTGCGGGGTATTGAATCACTGGCGTGAAGGGGGCCGGTGGAGAAAAACAAACATAAACCTATAAAAAAAATGGTCGCTAGGGCACGGGATACGGTTTTTCCCATTGACCCGCCTAAAAGAACACAAAACCCAATAATAATGCAATCGAGTTTGTCTTAAAATCGAATCCGGCTCCTTCTCCCATGGGTGCCATTCCATAGTGGTAGCGGCCTTCGACAAATATTCCTGCGCTCCCGAACCAGATTTCAAGCCCTGCTCCAAAAACCAATCCGTAATCCCAATTTTTCACGACGTCTTGTCCGGCTAGAGCCACAGCGTCCGAAGATTTGTATGAGAGAACATATCCGACTTCCCCGCCGCCGAAGATATAGGGAGACGTTCTGGGGAGAAATTTGATTCTGATCATCGCCGGGAGCAGCACTTCTGAAAGTGTGAAATCGATGTCTTGACCGTTGACATCGACGGTGGC
>CAZEWV010000180.1:0-5826 GCA_964516025.1 uncultured Eubacteriales bacterium | reverse complement strand
TTTAGAGAAAGAGCGCATTAGAACGACTTTGGCCAAAGCCAAGGCTACACGACCGGTGGCTGAAAAAATGATCACACTGTCGAGGACAAATTCTCTCCACGCACGACGTCGTGCACTAAAATTTATTTACAAAAAAGATGTCGTGAAAAAATTGTTTGAGGAGATCGGTCCTCGTTTTTCGGAAAGACCGGGCGGGTACACGCGGATCGTCAAATTGGGGCCCAGAGATGGGGATGCAGCTGAAATGGCCATGCTGGAAATGATCGGCTCGGAACTCAAGAAGAAAACTAAGAAAAAATCCGTCAAAGAAAAAGCCAAAGAAAAAAGCGATAAAAAGAAAGATAAAGAAAAGGGGAATTAAAGGAATAATTAAAGGGACATCAAAATAATTAAAGGGACATCATACTTAATTCGACTGAATTAAGTATGATGTCCCTTTAATTATTTTGATGTCCCTTTAATTATTCCCCCTTTCTTTTATCTGTTGGTTCTTGGGGTGACCCAGAGTTTTTGGCCGGGATATATTTTGGAACGCATGCTGAGGCCGTTCATCCGCAAAAAGGCATTAAGATTCATTCCGTGCTGCTTAGCGATGTTGGCGGGGATATCGCCGCTCTTGACGGTGTACAGAACGGAATTGCTTGGTCTGGCTGACTGGAGAGTGAGTTTCTGTCCTACTCTGAGAAGATTGCTCGTGAGGTTGTTGTCTTTTTTCAATTTATTGACAGTTGTGTTGAAGGTATTTGCGATGACCCAGAGAGAATCATTCCGTTTTACGACATAGACTTGTTTTTCGCCATCCTGAATGAGAGCACGTGACCTTGAGGCTGAAACCGATCTTCCGGGGACCTTTAGCCTTTGACCCGGCCGGATGAGGTAGTTCCTACGCAGATTGTTCATTCTAGCAATAGCGGAGGTTGATGTTCTATAACGCTCGGCAATTCCGGAAACGGTTTCGCCTCTCCTGACGTAGTGAGTGACGTAAGTGGCCTCAGGGGGAACGTACTTTGCTACAGAAGAAATAGAGGATGATGTTCGTGCTCCGTACCCCATAGGTACTCGGAGAGAGTATTCGTTTTCAGGTGTGGATTTATAGCGAAGCTCAGGATTTAGGATTGTCAAATCCACTTCTTTTAAACCGAGTGTCTTAGCCAGGGAAGCAAGACTGACCGCCCGGGTGATGGAAACTGTCTCAAATTGGAGAGGTGGATCAGGTTGGGGGAGAGTGAAGCCGTATTTTTCAGGATCGTTAATGATAAGAAGTGTTGCGATAAACCTTGGGACAAAGCGGGCAGTCTCACGGGGAAGCATCGCATAGAGGTCCCAGAAGTTATCCAAATAGTTGATGCGTTGAGCTTTGATCACACGCTGGACACGAAACTCACCACAGTTGTATCCGGCCAACGCGGTTGTCCAGTCTCCAAAGAGGGAGTGCAGCTCATTCAAATATTTTGCCGCTGCCTGAGACGCTTTAACGTAGTCCATCCTTTCATCAATCCACTGGTCTCTTTTGAGTCCGAACCGCAGTCCTGTTGAAGAAATGAACTGCCACAAACCTAAGGCTCGGGCTCTGGAATAGGCATTGACTTTGAACCAGCTTTCGATCATCGGCATCCATGCCAGCTCTTCCGGCACGCCTTCTTTTCTCAGTTCCTCTAAAATTATTTCTCTGAACCGGCCTGATCTTTGATAAGATGCTTCGAAGTCCTTTCTCTCTCTCGTTTGAAAGCTTTTGATTTCGGCGAGGACATCTTTGTTTTCATCGAGAGGGATGGATTTATGGTTGTTTTGGACCGCAGTCCGGCGTGACGCGTGGATTTCCTGGATACGTTGGGCGATGAGCAGACGTAAATTGTATTTTTCCTCGTTCAGAGGCGAATCCGGAGGAAGCTGGATTTCGAGAATGAGACGATAGGCTTGGTCTAAAGCCTCTAATGCCGTATCCAAATCTCCTCTTTCCCAAGCATATTGAGCATCACCGTAGTCGTCCAGGGCTTCGTCTAACTTATCAGAAGGATTGATTTCCTCGATTTTGCTTTCCTGAATAGTTTTTTTGGGTATTTCCTGAATAACTTTGGGATCTTCGACCGGAGGTTGAGCTTTTTCTTCTTGAATTTGAGTTTCGAGTTCGATCTCTTGGGGCTGCTGCACGGCTTCTGCAGGAGGTTCCTGGGCTGGTTTTTCCAGAGTTGTACAGCTCCCGAGCAGGATGAAGGATGCTGCGATCAGGACACTGATATACAATATATGTGTGTTTGTTTTCTTTTCCATTACTGTTTAAGGTAGCATTTTTCAGGGTGGTGAGTCAATATCATGAATGCTTGGAGTGCCAGTTCCAGGCGGTCTGGATTATGGTTTCGATATCGGAATATTCGAGCGTCCAACCGAGGAGGCGCTCGGCTTTGTCCTTTGAGGCAAGCAGAACCGGGGGGTCCCCAAGTCGTCTTGGACTGATTGTGTATCCGACCGTCTTCCCTGTAATTTGTTCGGATTTGGCAATAATTTCAAGAACGGAATATCCTTTGTTCGTACCAAGATTGATAAACTCGCTTTCGGGTTTAGTGAAAAGTCTATTTAAGGCAAGGACATGGGCTCTCGCCAGGTCCTTAACATGGATATAATCTCTAACAGCACTGCCATCAGGTGTAGGAAAATCGGTGCCATAGAGAAAAAAACTATCTTGTTTATTTAAAAGAAACAGCAGAATGTTTGGGATAAGGTGTGTTTCCGGATTATGAACTTCTCCCCTCTGACTTTGGGGGTCCGCTCCAGAAGCGTTAAAATAGCGGAGGGAGATAAATTTAAGATCATGGGCTCTGTCATAATCCTCGAGAATTTTTTCCACAAAGTATTTGGTCTGTCCATAAGGATTGATGGGCCGGAGGGGGTGATTCTCAGAGATGGGAGAAGTTTCAGGATTGCCGTAAACGGCAGCGCTTGAAGAAAAGATGAATTTTTTAACACCCTTCTTGAGCATAACATCCAGAAGATTCAGACTGCTGAAAAGATTGTGAGTGTAATATTTATTAGGATGGACATACGATTCTCCCACCTCAATGAGTGAAGCGAAGTGGAGGACGGCATCAAAATTGTTTTTGTCGAATGCCTCCTCAACCGATTTTTTATCCATCAAATCGCCTTCAAAAACACTGCCGCCCGCAAGGAATTCTCTTTTTCCTGTCGAAAAATTGTCAAAAACTGTGACGTCATAACCATCAAGAATGAGCTCTTGAACGGTGTGGGATCCGATGTATCCGGCTCCACCTGCGACGAGTATGTTCATTGTTTGTCCTCTTTTATGATTTTTTTAGCCAATATCAAACCTCTTGACTGAGTTTCGAACTCGTTATCGAGTTGAAGTTGATACAACTTTTTTAGGATCTCACCCATCCGTGGACCCGGTACAATTCCTAGATCGATCAAATCCCGGCCCATGATTAGGGGCTCGATGGTAGTTTTGGATATATTCAGCTCTTCAAATTTGTTCAAGAGCCATTGGCCCTCTTGATCTATCCCATGAATTGGTTCTTCATCTCTTCCGGCTCTATCGGCTGCATCCAATAGAGCGACAAGTTCAATCTCTCCGTGGACGTCCACGGCCAGGCGGTTGAATGCTTTTTTTGTGACCGAGTCCCTATTCTGCCAGAGTTCAGAAGCCCGATGATGTGTTTTGATAAGGGATAAAACTGTCTTTCTCAGGTCATGCCCTCTCCACGAGTGGATTTTGTGTCGATCGAATACCTCTTTTGTTATGTTTGCACTGGTGATGTCGTGTCCATAGTTGGTGATGGCCATCCTTCCCCGTTTATATTCCCAATGGGCTGTGGCCGCCTTGCCTGTGTCATGAAACAGGGCTGCAAACAGAAGGGCCAGCTCTTTTTCCCTTTCTAGTTTGAATATTTTTGCCAGTCTTTTAGCTTGGTCCACGGTGATTTTTGTGTGCTGCCATACCGTATGATGGCCGAAGGAGTCCTTTTCAGGATGAAAGATAGAGTCCTGGATAGAAAGAGAGAGTCTGTAGAGTTCTGGGAAAATCTGGCGTAGAGCGCTCAGCTTGAATAATTCTTCAAGACCAATTGATGGGGCTGGGGACTCGAGGAGGATTCTGAACAATTCTTCGTTAATCCGCTCTATGCTCAAGCCAGATAAATCAATGTCTTTTGAAGCAACATAAATTTCCGGATCTATTGAAAAGCCAAGAACTGAGGCAAAGCGGGCGGCGCGAATTACCCGTAGAGGATCTTCGGGAAAAGCGTCCGGATTGGTCAGCCGGATAATTTTATTATTTATATCTTTTTCTCCATCAAAGGGGTCGAACATTTCGTTGTCAGAAAGCCTTAATGAAATGCTGTTACACCGGAAGTCCCGTCTTTCCAAGTCCTTTTCAATGGGGATCTCTGGGTCGGCCATAATGACAAAATCCTTATGCCCGCGGATGGCCGTTTTTTTTAGAGAGTCCGTTCTTGGGAGTGCAATATCGTATGTCCGTTTTTGCAGTACAAATTTGATGATACCAAAGCTTTTCCCAACCAGGTCGATTTTTCCAAAGGATTGAAGTGTCTCTATAATCTTTTCGAGAGAGTGATGAATGATCAGGATGTCGACATTGTTAGCATCCTTTTTTTTTGGGTTGAAAAGAAGGTCCCGGACAAAACCCCCTACAGCATAAACATCCTCTCCGAAGTGCTGGATAAAAAAGTTTTTGTCGCGGAATGGAGCGTGAACAAGCTTTCTCGCCTTTTTTTGTGTGTTCAATGTTGTTTTCCCGAGTGTGTCTTCATTGAAGTTTACTCTTTTTCTCTGTCTTAAATCAACACACATACTCTTTGGAGCGCCTCCCCATTTCCGTGATTTCTCCGTTATCTTCCCAGAACTCTAAAAAAAATCACAGAAATGGGGATGCGTTCCCCATCATGCTCTGAGTTGAAATTTGGGTGGGATAAATGTATCCTTAGTGTTCAGATTCTGGGTCCGCCTACAATGAAGAAAAGATATATATGTCTTCCAACTCTCTTAATGATGGTTGTTTGCTTTGGTTTTGCGGGATCTCTCGATGATGATCTTTCGATTTCTCTTGAAGTGAAACAGGTTGAAAACCTTACGACGACATCATTGAACTATGTCTTCTATCTCAACATAAAAAACATTTCATCAAAATCCTATTATTTAACCCGATACAGATACCGTTTTGTTGTGAACGAAAAGGAATATCTGCAGATCAATACGGCTTCTTCTGAGGGAATAGAACTTAGACCTTCAGTGACGACAATGGTCGCGATCCCTGTGAAAATCACTTATGAGAATCTTTTCCAAGCTATTGAAGGTGTCAGCGAGATGGACTCAACGCTTTGTTATCTAATGGGAGAATTGTTTTTTAGTGACGGCAGAAGAGAGCGAGGCAGCCTTCCCATAGCCTTTAACGGAGAATTTCCTATCTTTAAAGATCTGGGTGTCGAAATCGTATCGCTTGATGCTAACACGATTTCCATTGCCGGGGCCGATCTGGACTTCCATGTCAAATTTAAAAACAGCAATGGATTTGATCTTCGCGTCCATGAAATTAATTACAGTTTGAAATTGGGTGGACAACTTGTTGATGCAGGTCAAATTGAAGGGGACAAAAATATCGAAGAAAAAGGAGAAAAGGTGTTTACGATTCATCTTCTCCTTAATTTTTTTGATGTGGGGAAACAACTTTATCCTATTCTCCAGAATAGTGATGTGGAGGCGGCATTCTCTGGAGAGATCGGATTCCTAACGCAGTGGGGTCGAATGCAAATTCCATTTTCCATAAATAAAAAACTCCTTATTTCTAAAACAATATGA
>CAZEWV010000179.1:0-5851 GCA_964516025.1 uncultured Eubacteriales bacterium | reverse complement strand
ATGTGGAGCATTGATGGACACCGGAATAACCTTGTTCATCAAAAAATCGAGCAGGACAGAAAATTCAGTTCCCTCTTCAGGAGAGGATTCACGGAGTGCTCGGGAGATAGCCTCCCCCTCATCCAGATTTGATCGGGGTGCATCCGGCAATTCCTTGATGTGTTCAACAACCGATTTGAGGACCGCCTCTCCCATCTTCAGCATGGCCTCAGGTGTAAGTTCGAGATTCTTTTCCTTGATGTTCATGGCTCTTATTTTGCCAATACGCTCCTGATAAATCAAACAAAATCAGTCTTTCTCTCTCTTACATACTAATTGACTTAACATTTTCAGGAAGACCGTTTATGATGCATGAGACATAATGGAGAGAAGCAAAATATATTCTATTATTCTGGATGGGATACATATCGACTATCGCGTCCGGAAAAGTCACCGTGCTAGAAATATCCGTATGACATTTGAAGATGAGGCGAATTTAGTGGTCACACTCCCCTCCAGACGTCGATTCCAGGACATCGAGCTTGCCCTTTTTGAACATAAAAATTGGATCTTATGTAAATCAAAGGAAATACAGACAAAAAGAAAAATCCCTCCTCCTTTTCTTCTTCAGGATGGAGCACAACTTCCGATCCTCGACAAGTCCTATCCGCTGTCGCTTTCTGTCAAAAATCAAAAAAAAGCCCGCTGGTATTTTCAATACAACACGTTGAACATAACCGCACCTCAACTGGTTCCTTCAATCATTTCCAGAGGTGTAGTACAATGGTACAGAACAATGGCTCATCTTTTTCTCGAAGACAGGGTTCCCTACTGGTCAAAAAATATATCTGTATCCCCGAACAATGTTCGCATTAAAAACCAGCACACACTCTGGGGCAGCTGCTCGAAAAAGGCCAATCTGAACTTCAACTGGAGAATTTTGCTCCTGTCAAAACAGGCTGCCGACTATCTCATCATCCATGAACTGTCTCACCTTAAGGAAATGAATCACTCTCCAAAGTTCTGGTTGCTTGTCAAAAAATACTGCCCGGATTACAGAACGCACAAGGCCGAATTAAAACGCAAAAACACCTGGTTGAAATATCCAGCCGAGTCTGACATCACTGAAAGGCTCTGACAAAATAAAAGGTCAAGATCCTTGCACTCCATTTGAGGCATCCTCACGTCCAGATTTTCTTTTTTTTGACCGGAGACCACTTAATATTCTGGCCATCAGTCGTGGATCCAGCTTTTTCCGCACTCTGAGCAGTCTGATGTTTGCTTCCATAAACGTTTTCGGCACATGCGGCTGCACCGATTTTTGCTTCCGGACAAGAGTGACAGCTTCTGAAGGGCACGTGCTCACACACAAGCCACAGCCGATACACCTGTCAAAATCGTGTTCAATAGAGTCCTCCAGGATCGTGATGGCATCCATCTGACAGCGATCAACACAGACTTGACAGTTGATACATGAGTCTGAATCATACTCCACCGTAAACGCCGAAGACACAAGCTCGGCAGGCTTGGGATGCTTTTTGACTGTTCTGAGCACCGCACAGCAGCACCCGCAGCAGCAGCAGATATTGACAATTTTCTGGGAATTAGACGGTTGAAGAACAAGTCCCTGTCTATCCGCTTCACGCAGTATCTCCAGTGCTTCCTCTTTTTCTATCATTCTGCCGAGTCCGTTTTTTAAATAGTAATCGGTAGCTCCACCCAAAACCAGGCAGCTCTCCACAGGTTTCTGGCAGCCTTCCCCGACCATAGTCCTTTCCTTTCTGCAGATACAGGGTGCGACCAGAAATTTATTGTGTGACCGGACGAGTTCCTCAGCTTTTTCATAGGGCATCACATCCAGTTCAACAGGAATACTTCGGCCAACAGGAATGGAGCGCAGTTGGGGAGCCTTTTTCCACGTATCGACATTGATGAGTATAGGGATGTATTCTTCCATATCCCTGATTAGATCTAGGCTCAGGTCATTGACATGGTATTCCCAAATGCCAATCACAAATTGAGTGGCCATATAGAGGGATGGACGCCCCTTTTTCTCAATTCTGAAAACGAGACCCTTCTGTGACATCTTTTCCACTAAAACGGCTGTGTCCTTTTCATTTTTCTTAGCCCTCTTCGCAATGACTCCTGCATCTTCCGGAAGAAGACTCAGTTTCATGGCCAGCTCGGCTTCTTCTTGTGTGAAGAGTCTTCTCAGGATACGAATCTCAACTCCGGAGTCCGTGGAGGGAAATCCTCCGGGAAGGCCGTCTAAAAATTTAGCAAGTTTGGTGTATATATCCATTCTTTTAATATTTCCACAATTTGGAGTTTTCTCCAGGAGGGGCATTTCTTGTGATAGACTCGGCCATTTTTCTTTCCAGTTCTCCAGATGATCTTTGAAAAGGTGTCCAGCCGTGTGTTTTCCTCGGGCGGCCGTACTGAAAAGATCCGGCATAATAGGGATTTTTCGTGCTCTCAAGGAATGTCTCGAGTTCATAAACCGCTTCATTCAGATAAAAATTATCCATGTCACCGCAGTAAACAAACAATTTCCCCGCAAGCTTAGGCCCGATTTTGGCCAATTCTGCTCCAGGTAATACCGAAGGTCATATCCTTTTTTCAAATACTCGGCTACCTCATGGTCGATTGTCCCTGTGAGCTTATTCCAGAGAGGTTGGGGATAGCCATCTTCTCCCACCGGTCCATAAACGGAATTCCAGGCATCCAACTGCTGTCCGGACCGATTTTTCGATCCCAAAACAGCCTCTAACTGACTGAGCTGGCGGAGAGTCACCATCACCTGACCGTGTTCATCTCTCATCATGGGGCGTTCGGGTTTAAGCCAACCTCGTTCGATAAAAAACGCGTTTTCGTCGTCATAGATATTGGTGAGCTGGTAGTAACGAAAATCGACAGGATCCGGATAAAAGCTCCATGCACCCCCAAAAAAATCAGGATTAAAAATCTGAAGGGCCAAGGCTTCCCATCCTCCCGTTGATCCTCCGGAGAGAACCCGCGCATAGGGCTTGCCAATCGCACGATAATCCGCCTCTATCCGAGGGATGAGCTCCGTCAGAATGGCATCACCGTAGGGACCGCAGTTTGCGGAATTGACGGCGTAAGAATCATCAAAAAAAGGAGTGGGATGCTGGATAGTCACAGCGATCATCCTGGGAAAATCTTCCGCAGTCCAGACCTTGAAGAAAGGGCTGTCCTCACTGAATCTGTACGGGGGGCGAAGTGAAAAATGGCCCTGGATATAGTGAACGGGATATTTAGCATCAGGATGTGTGTCGTACCCATCCGGCAGGAGCACGATGGCCCCGATCGATATGGGACGTCCCCAGAATTCAGAAAGAAGAGGACTTTCAAATTTTATGTGTTTTACCCACCGTGTATCTTCAGGGATATCCACAGGAGGAATCACTTTATTCAGGCTCAACTTAATCGTATTCTCCAGAGAGGGATTAAAGCTTATCTTTTGAACCTCGCTGTACAGATTGCCGGGCGACCTGTTGAACTTCTGACCCTCCCACTGATCCATGTGCGCCCAGATCTTTTGACCATCAGCCCTTTTGAATTCGGTGTAGATATTGACCAAGCCCTGAACAAAGTAATCTCCAGCTGGAATTTCAGTCATGCTTTTTAAGGGATAACCCAGCACTTTCTCATCGATAATTACAGATTCTCCAGGTTTAAGTTTATCGATATCCTTTCCGAAAAATGGGACGCTGTTTCTCCAACCTCCTGCCTGAAGGCGGGGTTCTCTTTGATCCTCCTTAGTGAGCATAACATACACTCGACCCGTGATGTCTTCAGGATGGACAGATGCGGGGAAAGATATTTCAAATCTGATTTTTGCAATGTCCTGGGAAGCACACGAGAGGACAAGATTGAGGACCAATCCTAACAGCAGAACCTTAAATATCCCTGAAATATGTCTGTGATTTTTTTTCATGTCAAATTTTTAGATTAAAGAGAATCACCAGGCAATCCCATAGTCTTCCCCGTAATTACTGGAGCCACCCCAGAAGCTCTTATTCTTCCAGTCAAAAAAGATGGCATTTATCGGACCGGATGTGTACTTACGGGCATCGACATCATAGTCCATGTCCCTTAATAAATCTCTTATTTTCTTGGGTACAACCTCGTTGACCCTGAGCCGTCCGGGAACAATCTCATGCTGCCCGAACGAGTTTTTCAGCTGATAGGTGACAATATTCGGCGCTTCACAGGCTTCCTGGACATTCATACCAAATTCAACCATGTTGAGAAAAAACTGAAGCAAATTTTGATCCTGCGTATCACCTCCTTGAACTGCAAAAGACAGATAAGGTTTCCCATCTTTTAGGGCCAAGCTGGGTGTCAGTGTCGCACGGGGTCTTTTTCCCGGCTGGACAACGTTAAAAGGGTTTTCAGATTCATCCAGGACAAAACTCTGCATGCGCTGGCTCATGCCCACCCCTGTCTTCCCCGCGATACAAGCAGGAATCCATCCTCCACTGGGTGTGATAGACACTACCCATCCTTCCTCATCGGCGGCCTGGATAGATGTGGTCCCAGCTGTGAAACTCTCTTCGTACTCAAGCCGTTCCAACCGGCTCATTTTCCGGGAATCTTTAATGTCTTCATTTTTCCAATTTTCAAAAAGATGAAGATAGGGATTTGTCTTTCCTTCAAAGGGGTACGGATCGCCAGGCATAATGTTGGGATCGTTGATATTTTTGTTCAGTGTCTTCAGACGGGCTCTTGCATATTCTTTGGACAAAAGCCCTTTAATGGGCTCTTCGGGCGGAAAATAGGGATCGCCGTAGTAAAAATCCCTGTCGGCAAAGGCCATACTCATCACCTGATAGAGTGTATGAATGTAGTTGACACTGTTGTGCTGCATGGCCTTCAGGTCGATACCTTCCAGCATGTTTAACATCTGGAGCAGCACAGGCCCTTGAACCCAATTTGTCAGTTTATAGACCTCGATCCCCTTGTATGAGGTTTTGACAGGCTCTTCAATGTAGACCTTCCAGTTAGCCAGATCGTCCATGGTAATAAGTCCGCCCTGTTCCTGGCAGCCCCTAACAAACTCCTCGGCGATATCTCCTTCATAGAATCTTTTGTAGGCGGCATAGATGGCTTCTTTACGCGTTTGTCCCTCCGTGAGTGCCAGCTGCTCGGCCGTGACCATTTTTTTCAGAGTGGTCAGCAAGTCGGGTTGTCTGAATATTTCTCCCGGGTGTGGGGCCTCATGCTTTTCCCCAAGATGAGGAAGCAATATCTCTTTAGAATAGGGCCACTCTTTAATCCTCTCCTTATTCCGCTCAATATTGTTGGAGAGCTGCTCTTCCATAGGAAAACCTTCTGCCATCTCCATGGCCGGTTGAAGAACCTCTTTTAGGCTCATAGTCCCATATTCAGCCAACATGACCAGCAGACCTCCTGGAGTTCCGGGAGTCACAGCGGCAAGAGGGCCGTAACGCGGAGGATATTTTAGGTCTTTCTCCTTAAAAAAATCGGGAGTGGCGCCGGTGGGAGCTGCGCCCAAGGCATTGATACCATAAACTTTTTTTGTTTTCGGATTATAAATAAGAGCCTGTGTCTCTCCCCCCCAGCTCAAAGTATCATACATCGTGCAAGTAGCAGCCAGCATCGCACAGGCGGCATCAACGGCATTTCCACCCCTATCAAATATTTTTGCCCCAGCCGTCGCACCCAGAGGCTTACCTGTAATCGCCATCCAGTGTTTTCCATGAAGGACAGGTTTTTCTGTGCGCCCCAAGCTGATGCCGATAGAACCCAAAACAAAAATAATCAAAAGAATAACAACCTTCCATCCGAACATTTTTTTTATGCTTGATATCCTTTTCATTTTTTCTCC
>CAZEWV010000178.1:3221-5854 GCA_964516025.1 uncultured Eubacteriales bacterium | reverse complement strand
TGGCCTATAATCAAGCCAGAGGATTTCGTCTACAGGGTTGGTCACAGGACGGACTATGGCTTTTGTATTCACGTCAGGATGATGATTCCAATTCTGATCTTTATCTCTTCAACATTGAAGAAAAGAAGGAACATAATGTGACACAAAATCCCTTCAGAGAATCTGAGGGTCGTTTAACTCCGGATAACACGTCCATGGTGTTCAATTCTTCCCGGGACAATGGAATCAATCATCTCTTTGTCGTTCCACTGGAAAGAGTCTTTGAAGATCCGGATGATCCTCTTGTGAAAGAGCGGTTGAACAAGAATGAAACAAAAAAGGACAAGACAAAACCTTCGGGGGAGGAAAAAGTTCGCAACTTGAAATTGAATATGGGTGGCATAGAACGGCGAGCCGTCCAGATCACAAGAGGTGAAGAAGGTGTCGGTTCCTTCTTTTTGTCCAATGATGGAAAGAAAGCTCATTTCACAAGCAGTGACAATAAGGGGCCAGGACTTTTTGTAATCGATCTCGATGGGAAAAACCGGAAAAAAGTCAAAGATGGCACATTCAGAAACATGACAAAAACAGCGGATGGAAAATCTTTTCTCTACTCTAGGGATAACGCGATATATTTGATGCCGGTTGCTGGTTTAAAAGAAAAAAAAGTAACTTTTGAATTTTCGGTCAAGGTCGAGAAAAGAAAAGAATGGGAGCAGATATTTGAAGAATCCTGGCGTGTGATGAAATATTACTTCTACGATGAAAATATGCATGGTTATGATTGGGATGCAATAAAAGCCTCCTACAAGCCATTCCTCCAATATGTCGGAAGTAATCAAGATCTCTATGACCTGACCAATGAGATGATCGGAGAATTAAATGCGTCTCATACCGGTGTATCCGGGCCGACAAGGGAGAGACCGGAGACGTACAGGACAAAATTTCTCGGTTTTGAGATGGAACCTGGCGATTCCTATTACAGGGTCAGTCATGTTTACTGGAATGGTCCGGCCGATAAAGAATGGGTCAAACTCAAAAAGGGCGATTATGTTTTGGCCATCGATGGAAAACAGCTCAAATCAGGGGATAATTACTGGAACGTTCTCAATTTTACATTGAATGATTATGTTTCAGTCAAAATCAACTCAAAGCCTTCTCCTGTGGGTGCAAGGGAAGTGCGGATAAAAACGGTGACTTCACTGAGAAATATCAAATACGAAGAATGGGTCAAAACAAATAGAGACTATGTGGATGAGCTCACAAATGGCGAAATTGCCTATGTTCATATCCGGTCCATGAACAGAAGCAGCCTCCAAAAGTTTGAAAACGAAATCAATCAGTTCCACAACAGGAAGGGTATTGTTGTGGATATTCGCTACAACGGCGGGGGCAATATTGATCAGCAGCTGCTGGATATTCTGGAGAGAAGGCCTTTTGAATACTGGAATAATCGCTGGGGATCTCGCCCGATGGGACGGCGTCCCAGGCAGGCGATTGTCGGGCCAAAAGTGATGCTCATCAATTGGCGTTCGGCATCTGACAGCGAAGTTACTCCTATGGGATTTCGTGATTTGGGTCTCGGGAGAATTGTCGGGACGCCCACCTATGGAGCGGTAATTGCAACGGGGAGCTACAGTCTGATCAATGGGGGCCGGATACGAAGACCGGGATCTCTTGTCGTAACCTATGATCCTTCAAAACCCAACAACTATGGAATAAATCTCGAAAATTACGGAGTTGCGCCAGATGTGTGGGTTGAAAATACTCCGGATGACGAACTCAAAAGATTTGACCGCGAACTGAAAGCAGCCGTGGATGAAGTGCTGCGTATGCTGAAAGAGAAAAAGTAGGGACTTAGCGGTTTTTTAAGAAGCCCGTTATTGTGCTTCCATCCGGAGTTCGGAAGTTTGGATTGATTTTGCTCAATTCCTGCCAAATTTTTACCGCCTCGTCCTGAAATCCTACATCGTAATAGAGCACGATTCCCTTGTTAAAATGGGCATGTTCGTGGTTCGGATCCACTTCCATAGCCTTATCAAAAGAGGCAATGGCATCGGTTGGATTTCCTGCCCGGCGGTACATGGTGCCAAGGTCTGTCAAAACATTGGCATTGTTAGGATTTATGGATAAGTATTGAGTATAAGCCCTGATGGCATCCTGGAATTTTTTGGCATCATAATACAAATTGCCCAACTCCATCCATGCCATAGCATTGTTTGGATTGCTCTTGAGCTGCTGTTCCAGAGCAAACATCCGGGCCGAATCCTGGACGGGCGCATTCCTGGTGGGATTTTGTGAAGCTCCACTTGAGTTTGATTTATATGCGTTGTAGATGTTTCCCCCAAAAAATCCGATCAGCAGAGCGATGAGTCCGATGATGAGAGCCGAATTTAGAGATACAGTTTTGACTTCTATTTTTTTAACATTGGTCATGATTCCTCCAGATCAAAATATTTACGAAAAGGTTAGCAAATAATATTACAATATTTCTCGATTCCTTTCCATCCCAATATTCTCTGAAATAGTTGACCACAATAGAGAATCTCGATAGAATGCAAAAAATGATATTTGTACAATACCGTTTGCCTATGGGAGAACATCACATGAAAAAAACACTTTTTGTTTTATTTGTCTTTTTATTGGGAGTTTGT
>CAZEWV010000178.1:0-3121 GCA_964516025.1 uncultured Eubacteriales bacterium | reverse complement strand
TTAAAGTATCGGAATATCGGTCCTTCTCGTGGTGGGCGTGTGACGGCTGTCGCGGGTATACCTTCCCAACCGGAAACATTCTTTATGGGGGCCAGCGGAGGTGGTGTCTGGAAAACAACCGATTATGGAAAAAGATGGAACAATGTCTCCGATGGCTATTTTTCGACGGGTTCAATCGGAGCGATACGTGTTGCACATTCAGATCCGGCCATTGTGTATGTGGGCACTGGATCTGACGGAATAAGAAGCAATGTTATTACAGGACGGGGTGTTTACAAGTCGACTGATTCCGGAAAAACATGGATTTTCTTAGGCCTCCGTGCGGTCGGACAGATAGGAGCCGTAGAGATCCACCCTGGAAATCCGGATATCGTTTATGTTGCCGCTCTGGGACAGGCTTTTGGCCCCAATCCGGAGCGAGGAATTTTTCGCACTTTAGACGGGGGAAAAACCTGGAAGAAAGTCCTCTTTGTCTCAAATCAAACAGGAGGAATTGACCTTGAATTAGCCCCTGACAATCCAAATATTGTTTACGCTTCTCTATGGCGGGGAGAGCGCAAACCATGGACCATCATCAGTGGGGGACTTGAAGGCGGCATCTATAAATCCTCAGATGGCGGTACGTCATGGAAACAGGTCACAGAAGGATTACCTTCCGGATTGCGTGGAAAAAGCGATCTGGCAGTCTCTCAGGCCGATCCCAGACGCGTCTATGTCCTGATGGAAGCTCCGGAAGGAGATGGGGGTCTCTACAGGTCGGATGACTATGGAGAGAGTTTCCAACTCATTTCGACCTTTGCTCAGCTCTTGGACAGACCATTCTACTACTGCAATCTGGATGCCGATCCTACAAATGCAGATGTCCTGTATTCCAATTCTACTGGATTCTACAAATCTGAAGATGGAGGAAATTCATGGAAACGACGGTCCACACCCCACGGTGATAACCACGATATGTGGATCAATCCTTTAGATCCGGATATATTTATCCAATCGAATGATGGTGGAGCCAATGTGACACGTGATGGAGGACAAACATGGTCTACACAGAACAATCAGCTTACGGCCGAACTTTATCAGGTGGCCGTCGATGACCAGTTCCCTTACTGGATTTATGCCGGACAGCAGGACAACTCTACTATTATGGTCCCGAGTTTACCTCCCTATTCTCCTTCGGTTGGTGCTACAGGTTTTTGGCAGGCCATTGGTGGTTGTGAAACCGGACCCGCTGTACCAAAACCCGGAAATCACAACATCGTATACGCCAACTGTAAGGGCCGTTTCGGACGTTACAACAAACTGACAGGTCAGGAGAAACAGTACTATGTGGGAGCGGCCAATCTCTACAGCCACAATCCTAAAGACTTAAAATACCGCTTCCAACGTGTTTCTCCTATTCATATCTCTCCTCATGATCCAAATGTGGTTTATCATGCATCCCAGTACCTTCATCGTACGACGGATGAAGGCGTTACTTGGGAGATTATATCTCCCGACCTGACGGCGAATGAATCGGACAAGCAGGTCATTTCAGGAACACCGATCACCCGCGACATTACCGGCGAGGAGTTTTACAGCACAATCTATGCTGTTCAGGAATCAATTCTGGAAAAAGGATTGATCTGGGTGGGTGCTAACGATGGACCCGTCCATGTGACTCGCGATGATGGAAAAACCTGGGCCAATGTAACACCTTCCGATATGCCTACGGGAGGCCGTATCCAGACGGTAGAACCTTCTCCACACAGTCCAAATAAAGCCTACTTTGCCGCTTACCGCTATCTGCTCGGAGATTGGGAACCCTATATTTATAGGACAACTGATTATGGGAATTCCTGGAAGAGGATAACGACCGGAAAAAATGGAATTCCGAACGATACTCCGACCCGGGTAGTCAGAGAAGATCCGGATCGTGAAGGGCTCCTCTATGCGGGCACGGAATTTGGGATGTACATTTCTTTTGATGATGGAGAACACTGGCAGGTGTTTCAACTTAATCTTCCCGTGACTCCTGTCACTGATATTAAGGTTTATAGGGACGATCTTGTTTTGTCCACCATGGGGCGGTCTTTCTGGATTCTCGATAACATCACCCCACTTCATCAGTTTTCAGAACAGATTGGAAACACAAAAGACTTTCTTTTTACTCCGCGCAAAGCCCACAGAATGCGCTTTCGTGCGTCTCGAGGTTCAGCCGCAGGTCCGGAATTTCCTTCTCCTGGAGTGATATTTGACTATGTCTTGGCAGAAGAACCAAAAGGAGACATCGTCTTCGAGATACAAAATTCTTCGGGACAAAAAGTGCGGACCTTTTCCAGTGCTGCAGGTCAACTGCGGTTGAAAAAGACGGTGGGAGCTCATCGATTTCTTTGGGATATGAGGAGGGAGCTGCCGGTCGAAGAAAGTGCAGAGGATCAATCCCGGCGTCCGCGTAGAGGGCCTCTGGTTTTACCCGGCACCTATCAGGGGACAATCACCATCGGGGGATGGAGTGATCGCGTCCAATTTGAGATCCTTATGGATCCTCGAGTAACTGCCGATGGTGTAACGCTGTCAGATCTTAAGGCACAGGAAAAACTCAGTCTGGATGTTCTGATGCTTCAAGATAGAGCTCGGAACACGGCCAGTCGGCTTGAAAAAGAGATAAAAAATTTGACTTCAAAAACTGAAGGGGGAGGGAAGCTCTCTCGTCGAGAAAAGAGTTTAGAGGCAAAACTTAATGAGATTAAGGTAAAATTAGTCACATCAAGAGGCACATATCAGCAGCCGATGATTCTGAGTCAGATCGGCTACCTGTCCGGCATGCTCGATCGTGCCGACCAGAAACCTGGGCGTGACGCCTATTTACGATATGATGAGCTTAAAGAGGCCCTAGCTCTGTGTGAGAAGGAAATCTCTCAGGTTCTCAAACAGCAAGATTAAGTTTCTCCACGAATCCTAAGTTATTGATAAAACACTGAGAGGCTTTCGAGAGAATGGTTTATCTTGCTAAAAACGCTCAAAAGAGGTATAATTAATTAAAATTAAAGCGGTAATTGTTCCAATGAATTGTTAATCCCACTAGATCAATAATTTCTTCTGACAATCACTTCTTCATATTTACACTAAAAATTAAGGACAT
>CAZEWV010000177.1:0-5864 GCA_964516025.1 uncultured Eubacteriales bacterium | reverse complement strand
TTGACATTTTCATCAATAACTCCATGCTGGAAATGGTCTATCCATTATCCAACCTATCCGTTTTCATCTGCCATTTTCCTGAGAGAGAAAGATCCCGTTTTTTTCATGTGGATAAATACACAGAAATTGTTTTTAACAGCCTTTATACAGCTAGATGGATAAAATTCAGATGGGGTCTTACACCTCATCTTCATCTCTATCCTCCAGTGGATATGGAAGAAACGAATGAGGATAGGGAAAAAAAATCTGTCATCCTCTCTGTCTCCCGCTTTGATCTTGGAGGCAATAAACAGCAGATTGAAATGATCCAGGCATTTAAAAGACTCAATAAAAAATATCCGGATTCTACCAAAGGATGGAAACTTGTTCTTATCGGTGGGAGCATAGGGGATAACCCCTATCTTGAAAAAATTCATAAATACCTGGCAAAATATCCCTTTCTCAATATAGAAGTGCGGATAAACGTACCTGAAAACGAACTCCGAACCATTTACCGGCGCGCCAAAATATTCTGGCATCTGTGTGGTTTAAATCAGAAAGATCCGGCAAAAGTTGAACATTTCGGCATGAATATTGTTGAAGCCATGCAAAATTCATGCGTACCGATTGTATTTAAAGGGGGTGGCCAAACAGAGATTGTAGAAGAAGGGATTTCAGGATATTTTTTTTCGGATGAGACTGGATTATTGATCAAAACCGTTGAGCTTTTGGATAAACCCGATAAACTATTTCAGATGAGCAAAAATGCCTATGAGAGAGGAAAGCGATTTCATGTCGATATTTTTGTAGATAAAGTGAGGGCTTACTTCAGGCAGCTGCTTAATAACTATCTGCTATTTTAATGTATCGAATGCTTTTTTGTTATCGCTGGCCTTGAAGACAAGGAGAGCTTTTCCTATTCCTGCTGAAGATCCGTAGCAGTATTCGATGTCGATGACAGCGTTTCCAAGGAGTGCACCAATCTCAGACCCTGCACCGATTCTGTCATCCATCAGAACCGTTACAACCTGATTTGTTTTAACTTCATATCCCAGTGCTTTGAGGCATTTTTCTGCTTTTTTATTGTTGGATGTCAAGATTAAAAAAACACCTTTATCCTTGCCGGTGTAAGCATTCAGGGCTTTCAAATTGACACCGGAATTTGCAAGAGTACCTAAAACACGGCCCAGTAAACCGGGTTCATTGGGGGTGATGACTTCGAGTTCAGTTTCTATATTGACGTTGTGCACTTTCTGTCTCCTTTTTAAACGCTTTATTATACCAAAATCATTTTATTAAACCAAACCAATTCCGATTCAAGGCGCGATGATTGAGAAAAAAGGATGTTTTTTTCTCTTCGAGTTTGTATAATTTGATAAAATCTTGAGTGAGATAGAGATACGCATGGATAATAAAGATATAAAAGTAGCTATTGTCGATAATTCCATCGATCCCTCAGTGTACAATCCGGTGAGGCATTGGTCCTCTTTCCTGGGAATGCCTTGGAAAGCGTTCAGAGCAAAAGAAGGACATCTTCCCAATCTCAAGGAAGATTATACTCATTTAGTTTTAACAGGTTCGGAAGCCTCCATTTTAGATAGAGAAGCTTGGGTGGAAAGAGAAGTTGAGTTAACAAAAGCTGCTGTAGAAAACGGCTTAGCAGTATTAGGCAGCTGTTATGGTCATCAAATTCTGGCCCTTGCTTTGGCCGGGCGTAAACATGTAAGACAATGTGCAAATCATGAGATTGGATGGTTTCCTATAAAAATAACAAAAGAAAATTTTCTTTTTGGGAGAAAAAGAACCATATTTGCATTTTCTTCTCATTTTGATGAAGTTTTCAATCTTGGGAAAAACTTCACCGTTCTCTCCGAATCTGAGAAATGTGAGATTCAAGCGTTTCAATGGAAAGAGGAACCTGTCTGGGGACTACAGTATCACCCTGAGATTTGTGTATCTGAGGCGATCAAGTATATTCGTAAAAGTGCAGCCAAGAGCGATGAGAAAGCTCCTTTCTATAAGGATGCTATAGATTTGACTCCTAGGGATTCCGGTGTGATTAATGAAATCATATCGAATTTTTTTGAATAGCTTTTTTAAAGACACGGTTTAGATATTCTCCTTGACAAATACTGTCAAGTTTTTATAATAAATTCCTTTGAACATGTTCTATCCCAAATTTAATTTCTCGGGAGGCGGCGGAATGAAAAACAAAATATTTGTCTTTACTGTCATCGGGATTCTTGTCCTTTTATCCATTAACTCTTATGCCGAAACGAAAAAGTTGAAACAGGTCGGACAGTTCACTCTCGTTAGAATAAAAGGTGAAGTTCCTACATCAGAAGTCATGAAAATTCTTCTGGAGACATATGCCGGAGATATCAAATATGGATTCGACATTGCCGGTTATGGGGATCTCTATCTTTCTTTTATCGAGCAAATCAGATCTGGGGCTGTCAAGGAAAAAAATATGGCTATCGGTGATAAATTCATGTGGATGCTTTTCCGTTCTAAAGGGAAAGTCAAGGTTGTGGAGGACTTGGAGTGGGCAGGCAAAGCTCCTCTTCCTGTCTATTCATTTGTTGTGAACAAAAACTACAAGAATTATGAATTTGTTATGCCCAAACCATGCGGAAATATCTCGTTAGTTGGGATTGAGGAAGTGATACCTGATGCGGTCTGTTCTATCACAGTCAATCCGATAAAATTGAATATCAATGATGTCATCACGGTTGATATGAGTGGATCTCAACATTCAAGGTCGATGTCCGTGGAAGTCTTTAATGCATCGGGTACAAAAGTCGCCTCAAAAACCTTAACCCCTGATTCTCCAAGGTGGCAGACGAGGTTAACTGATCCTGGGGAATATGTGTTTAAGGCCGGAGCTGTCAATTTAGAAGGAACACCATCATCCAATTCCTGCGAAACCAAAGCCTATGTTAATTTTCCTCCTTTGTGCAATATCTGGACGAACTGTCTTCCCTGTGTAGATTATGTAGGCAGACCGATCACTTTTGATGCCTCTAATTCTACTGATTCGGATGGAGAGGTCGTCAAAGCGGATTTTGAAATTACTGATGTTTCTGGCAATGTTGTCGATACATTTACAGATTCAGATGCACCTTTTACATGGGAAAAAATCTTCGATAAACCCGGAATATATACCATAACAGCAGTTGTCCGTGATGATTTTGGAGCCATGTCTAAACCGTGTAAGCTCGAGGTCGAAGTGACTCAGAAAAACAGTTTCTTCTTTTTTGAAGGCGGTCCTCTTTTTGCTCGAGGAAGCTATGGCCCGTATTTGGCAGCGGGAATAGGTCTAAGCGTCTTTATTGTCCCGGATGTTCTTGATTTAGTTTTGGGTGGAGGAAGTGCCATTGCTCTCAAGGGGGAACCTTGGAAGTCGTTCTTTATGACCAAGGCTTTGCTGAATGTCCATGTTGGACAAGCATTTATCGGAGCAGGCGTTGGATTTACAACCAAAGTCAGAGAAGAAAGAAGTGCGGATTTTAATCTCATCGCCAATATTGGATTTGAGGTGTTTAACAATTTTACGTCAAAAGGCGCCGTATTTTTTGAAGGTCATGGGCCGATTGGAGAAGACAAATCCTTTAAAAAGCATCACAAATTCATGCTGGGTTTTCGTTTCTACTTTTAGAAGAACAGAAAATCAGTTCGAAACGAATTTAAAATAGGGCTAGGGAGATGTTCCTGGCCCTATTTTTTTATATGAGTAAAATGATTTATAATAGTTCTCAAGGAAGCTTTTAGGATGAAAATTGCTCTTATAGGTGCAAACGGCCAGCTGGGATCAGATTTGTTTAAAAAACTGGACAAAGATAAAACTTCCATTCTCAATTATCCAGATTTCGACATCACGAAGCCGAAAAGCATGGCTGAAATCCTTACGAAAATTAATCCGGCTGTTGTCATCAATACAGCTTCATTTAACCGAGTGGATGAGTGCGAAGTACACCCGAAGAATGCCATTGAACTCAATGCAGTGGCCGTGAGAACATTGTCGCAGGTGTGTGCAGACATGGGAGCGACACTCGTTCATTTCAGTACGGATTATGTTTTTGATGGGAAGACAAGCAAGCCGTATATAGAAAAAGATACGCCAAATCCTCTCAATGTCTATGGTCAGACAAAATTAGATGGAGAAAAATCCGTTTGCGAATTGTTAGATAAATATATCCTGATAAGAACCTGTGGATTATATGGTGAAGCGGGATGTTGGGGGAAGGGCTACAATTTTGTTGATGCCATGGTCAATGCTTCTGAAAGGAATCTATCCATACGGGTTGTCAATGATCAAACCGTGACGCCAACGTCGACGGCGGAGCTCGCAGAGAGAGTCCTTGAGCTAATCCATTCTCAGGAGTATGGGATTTTCCATTTGACAAATGAGGACCAATGCACATGGTATGAGTTTGCACAGACTATTTTTAAGAAATTGGAAAGTGATGTGGATCTTGTTCCCATAGATTCGAATGAATATGGTGCGGCGGCGGTTCGGCCGGCCTATTCAGTTTTGGATAATTGGAAGGCGAAGACTATTGGACTGACGCCTTTTTCACATTGGAGAAAAGCCCTCGAAGATTACATGGCAGTCAAAAGGTATCTTCCCTGAATAACGCATAACCAGGATATCCATAAAAGTTTTGACATTTTATATAAACCTGGATAATTCATATGAATTATTAGCTTTTGAGCTTATTGATGATATCTTCCGGGAAATTTTTTACTTCGCTTTTTGCATTTGTCACAATATGAATTGTATATCCTTTGGCCATAAGCTGTTTTTTGTTTTCACTCAGCAACTGATAAGAAAATACAACTTTTTTGGCTGTTATGTCTTGGAGTGATACTTGGATAAAAAAAGTATTGTCATACCTTAACGCCCTTTTATACCTGCAAAAAGCTTCAACTACAACTAGAAAAAAACCTCTATCTTCTATGCTCTTATAAGGGATTTTTTTCTGCCGGCAAAATTCCGTTCTTCCGATTTCGAACCACTCAAAATAGTTTTTATTATGTGCGACTCCCATTTGATCAGTCTCGGAATAACGGACATGCTCTTTGATCTCGATGTATGTTCGGGATGAAGAAGAGGAGGAAAGTTCAGGTGAAAAATTTTCCGAGTTTTGTGATTTCTTCATTGTAGTATTTTCGGTACAGGATTTCCCACTCGCGGCTTCCTTCTTTAATACTTTTCTTTTGGGTTTCAATTTTTTCTATGGCTTTTTTATTAATACTCTCATACAGGTTCATCTCGTCTTCTATACTGTTGACGATGCTGAGCCTTATATCATTGGATTCGTCTAAAAATTCCACTTCGTCGTTTTCAAACAGTTTATCTAGAATTTGACGGGATAAATAATTCACTTTTTCTCGGGACAATCTAACGCTCACAGGACAAGCTCCCTTTCTTTAGCTAATTTATTCTTGATCATTCTGAACATTGTCTGGTATTCGATGTTGTCTTTCCTGATCTTTTCCATATGTTCATTGAGAATTGTTCTGACTTCCTGATCAAGCTTATCCTCTTTTTGAAATTCCTCTGTGATGAGATTGATAAGCCCTTCGATCAGATTCTGTTTGTTATCAGATATGATTTTTTCTTCTTTTATCAAGTTGCGTGCAATGACGAAACTCATGTGTTCGATTTGATTCTTACTTAATCTCATATCTTAATTAAAATACAATACCTTAGCTTAAATATCAAGACTCCAATCAGAATGAATTCAAAAAGTTGGATAAACTGAATTATTCACGAGTTGAGAATGCCGCAGATGCGAGGCGTTGACGTATGAAGTTCATCACGAACTATCGCAGAGAGTGTGGTGACCTCATAATGCTTCCGCAGAGACATGAGATTGCCA
>CAZEWV010000176.1:4400-5868 GCA_964516025.1 uncultured Eubacteriales bacterium | reverse complement strand
CCATGAAAAGAAAAGCCGTATTTATCGATAGAGACGGAACTATCAACAAGGATGTCGGATATCCCAGCTCATACAGCGTGATTGACATCTATCCCTTCAGCTTCGAAGCCGTAAAAAAAATAAAACAGGCAGGACTTCTGGCCGTCATTATCACCAACCAATCAGGCATAGGCCGAGGACTCATCAAAGAAGAGAACTTGCATGTTATCCACAATAAATTGAATGCTGATTTCAAACGGCATGACGCCTCCTTTGACGGTATCTATTACTGCCCGCATTATATTTTTTCGGAAACGGCCAAATACCGGAAAGAATGTTCCTGCCGAAAGCCCAATCCGGGGATGGGAATGTTGGCCGCCGAAGATCTTCAGATCGATACATTCTTATCCTATATGATTGGGGATAAAGTAGAAGATATCCTGTTTGGAATCAATATAAATGCCACCGTGATTCTTGTCCTCACCGGATACGGCCAAGAATCACACAAAAAGCTTGAAGACAAGGGAATCCATCCTGCCTATGTGGCCAAAAATTTGTTGGATGCGGCAGAATGGATTGTTGAACAGGAAAAATCGAGGTTTGCTTCATGATCAGATTCAATGACATCCTCGAAAAACTGTCATCCTCCTATTCTGAAAAGGATCTTGGCCTGCTGAGAAAAGCCTATGTGTTCGCGGCCAGCGCTCACAAAGGTCAAGTTAGAAGATCGGGGGAGCCCTATCTGAGCCATCCTTTAGAAGTGGCCAAGATGCTCGCCGATATCAATCTGGATACAACAACTTTAGCCGCAGGTCTTCTCCATGACGTCCTTGAGGACACCGAAGTGACAGCCTCTGATATTCACGCCGCGTTTGGCAAGGATATTGCCCATCTCGTCGAGGGCGTTACAAAAATCAGTCTCGTACAGGAATCTTCCCCCGAAACCAGACAAGCCGAGAGTATCCGGAAAATCATCCTCGCAATGACAGACGATCCGCGGGTCATCTTTATCAAGCTCGCCGACAGAATACACAACCTTAAAACCTTAAAATATCTGGACGAAAAAAAGCAAAAGCGAGTCGCAGAGGAAACTCTGGAATTGTACGCTCCTATCGCAAACAGGCTTGGGATGGGGCGGATCAAATCTGAACTTGAGGATCTCGCTTTTCGATTTGTCGATCCAGAAAAATACTTTAAAATCAACTCGCTTGTTGAACCGAAAAGGAGGAAGGCAGAAAAAGAACTCAAAAAACACCGCAAAACAATTAAAACCCTACTCGCCGAGAATAACCTCTTCACAGAAATATTTTACCGATTGAAGAGCCCGTATAGTATCCATCGAAAGATGAAACAGCAGGACATTTATTTTGATCAGGTCTACGATTTTATGGCCTTGAGGTTGATTCTAACCCGGATTCCCGATTGTTATACAGCGCTCGGAATCATTCATCAAAAATGGCCCCACCTCCCCCACCGCTTCCGCGACTTC
>CAZEWV010000176.1:0-4300 GCA_964516025.1 uncultured Eubacteriales bacterium | reverse complement strand
GCTCGGAATCATTCATCAAAAATGGCCCCACCTCCCCCACCGCTTCCGCGACTTCATCTCCATGCCTAAACCGAATCTATACCAATCCCTTCACACGACCATCATGACAGAAAAAAAACAGATGATAGAGATCCAAATTCGCACTCAGGAGATGCATGATTTGGCAGAAAATGGGATTTCCGCTCACTGGCATTACAAAGACCTTGGTCCTAAATCTAAAATGAAGGATGACAAGCGACTCCTGTGGCTGCGAGAAATGGTAGAGATGTACAAGGAACAAAAAAGCCCGAGAGAGTTTCTTCAAAGCTTAAAAACAGATCTTATTCCAGAAGAAGTTTTTGTGTACACGCCAAAAGGAAAAACAATGACTCTTCCCCTTGGCGCGTCCGCTCTTGATTTCGCCTTCAAGATTCATTCCGAGATTGGCCTCCACGCCGTCGAGGCTAAAGTCAATGGGCGAATAACCCCGCTGAAAACATTCCTTAAAGCAGGGGATGTCGTGGAAATCATTACGTCTCCTAAAATAACGCCAGACCGCCGTTGGTTGAATATGGTATTCACTCCGACGGCGAGACACCATCTGAAACACTGGCTCAACCTTCAAGACAAAACTAAAAGCACGGAGCTGGGCCAAAAACTGTGGGAAAAAGAATCCGAGAAATACCTCCTCCCTCTCAAGCCGACTAATAAACCAGCCCTTCTTAATAATTTTAACAACGCATTCAATTATCGCGTCAAGACGATAAAGGAATTCTATGGTCTTATTGGATCCGGAAAAATTGTATTGAATCGGAAATTTATGGAAAAACTGTTTTCTCAAAAAGACCTGCCGGAAAAAAAAGAGACGATTCTTGACAAAGTCGTGACCAAAGTTAAGACGAAGCCAAAGTCCACCATCCCAGTCAAGGACACCAAAGGCCGGCTGGTACAGCTGGCTAAATGTTGTTCCCCCATAAATGGGGAACCGATCAAAGGATACATGACTTCTGGAAGAGGGCTGACTATCCATGCGCTCCGTTGTCTCCGCCTCCAGAAATACTCTCTGGACGAACAGCGTCTCGTCGATGTCTCCTGGGATAAAACCAAAACAGGTTTTTACAAGGGCGCCATCCTCATAAAAGGAGAAGACTCACCTGGGGTTTTGGCTAAACTGACCTCAACGATCGCTCAGCTAGGAGGAAACATATCAAAGGCAGAGGTCAAGACCTTTTCTGATAAAAAAGCCCAGATCAAGCTCTCTCTTCGGATTAAAGACATCGCCCACTTTCAACGCATAATGAAAAAAATAACAAAGATTAAAGAGATTGATTCTGTGGAAAGAATATAACCAGGATAAATGAGGTGTCGGAAGTTTTTATGCAGGCTAATGACTTTTAACTACTTTTCCTGAACGAATACATCGAGTACAGGCCCAGATATGCTTGACTTCCGCGCCTATTTTCGCTTTGACTCGCTGCAGGTTCGGTTTCCACTTTTTCTTGGAGGCCTTGTGAGAATGGCTTACAGAGTTCCCGAAAATCGGCCCTTTCCCACAAATCGCACATGTTTTTGGCATTGTTAATCACTTCATCCTGAATGATATGAATGTCATTTATAACACATTTCACCCCTTCATTTCAACTCAAAGACTTCCCCTCAGGACATGAGGCCTCTTTTCATCTTGTAGGCATCGAGAGTGTTTTTCATGAGAAAGGCAATTGTCAGGGGGCCAATCCCCCCTGGCACAGGTGTAACAAAGGCCGCCTTTTCAAAGACCTTGGGATGAACGTCTCCAATAACCGTGTAGCCTTTTTTGGCAAAGTCTTCCACCCTCTTATCGTCCGGGCCGAATAGTTCAATGACTCTAGCCTTGTCCTCGAATTGACTCGTACCGACGTCTACAACGACGGCCCCCTCTTTGACAAATTCAGGTGTTACAAACGCCGGCTTTCCCATAGCGGCGATAAGAATATCCGCTTCTGCCGCCACATTGGGCAGGTTTTTTGTTCGTGAATGACAGATGGTTACCGTCCCATGGGCATTGGTCATCATCATGGCCAGCGGCTTGCCAACGATGAGGCTCCGACCGATGATCACGACATTTTGCCCCTCAACAGCAATCTTCCGGGATTTGAGCAGCTCCATGATGCCAGTAGGTGTAGCCGGCCGCATGCCTTTTTCGTTCATCAGGAGGTTGCCTAAGCTGATTGGATGGATGCCGTCCACATCTTTATCCGGATGGATGGCCGAGATGGCTTCATAGGGGCTTAACTGGGGAGGCAGCGGCAGTTGGACAAGAATACCATCCATATCGGTTCTCTCATTCAGCTCTTTTATAGTCTGGTGAAGGGATTCCGGCTGTGTGTCTGCAGGTAGGGGGATAACATCAGAGGCAATTCCCAGCTTCTCGCAGGCTCGTTTTTTCATCCTTACATAAATCTGTGATGCCTTATTCTCCCCCACAAGAATGGCGGCAAGTCCTGGGCTTTCATTCTTGGCTGCTCTGATGCCCAACACCTCTTTCTTGATCTTTTCTCTTGTCTCCTCAGCCAGCGTTTTTCCTTCAAGCCACTCTGCCATGCGCTTCTCCTTGTTTTTTCTTTCTTATTAAGACAGGTTTTTATTATACATCTGTCCTCTTTTTGTAACAATAAAAACAAAAAGAAGAAACCTTTTAAGGAAAATGTTTTGGCATGAAAATTGCATAGTTGTGTTGTTCTTCGAAGCATAGACGGATGAACTATATCAACGTATAATAGAAGATGAATAAATTTTGAGGAATGTAGAGAAAATGAAAAAAAAACAACTATCCTTGCTCCTTGTCTTTGTCCCCCTGTTCATTTTTCTCTCCGGGTGTGCCTCTGTGATGACGACAAACAGTCAAATGCAGTTTGGTATTAAGGCCGCCCAAAAAGAGCTGTGGAATGAAGCGATCTTTCGGTGGGAAAAAGTTATAGAAATCAATCCAGAGTCTGGAGCCGCATACAACAACCTCGCGGTGGCCTACGAACAAAAGGGAGAGTGGGACCAAGCAGAAAGGGCCTATGAAGTGGCCGTGAAGTTCGCCCCAAAAAACAAATATATACAATCGAACTACGAAAAATTCAAAACACGTCACGAATCTCAAGAAAAGAAAGAATCGGAAATAAAGAACAATGAAAAAAAATAGCCTCATCATACTCATTTGTCTCGTTGGCCTGAGCTCCTGTGTGACTACGGAATACTGGAAAATGAAGATAGAGATTCCTAGAAGAACGGAGTTCGATATTGAAGCTTTCGCCTCGGTCATTATTACTCCCTTTCTAGCTGAAAAGGAAGTCGAGGGTTTTGATCTCAGAAAGGAAATCGGCGATTATTTTGAGGGAACGCTCAATAGAAAGACCGAAATTACAGTCATAACAAGAGACATCCCTGTGGAGAATGAAGCCCAGTTTGAATCTTCGGATTTTTGGAAAAACCAGGACAGCGATGGAGAAAGCACCTTATTTTTGACCGGAAGCGCTCAATACACATCCGAAACGCGGAAGGCCCTCCTAAAGAGAGCAAAAAAACGCTATGAAGATCCCTTCCCAACAGAGGCCAGACTGGAGCAGCGGAAATTTTACACTCTTAATATGAACCTTTTTCTCATCGATGCACAATCTGGAAAGGTTGTTTACAAAAGAGAATATAAAGAGACCAAAGGCTATGACAATCCCAACCAAACATCCTATTTTGCCTTCTTCGACCTCATCCAGCAGATCCAGGAAAAGCTTCTCCGTTCAGTCCTTGGGCTGGCTCAGGTTCAAGAAAGATATCTGGTCATTAAGTAGAAACATAAGGAGCTTTCTATGAAAAATTACATAAAACTGATTTTTGTGTTTCTTTTTGTGGGCGTCCTGTCCACTCAGGGTTTAGCCCAGATACTGTCCATCCCTTATTACGGGAAAAACAAAATCATGTACAACAGGTTCAACTGGAACCACTACAAGACCGAACATTTTGATTTCCATTATTATGCTGAAGATATCAAAACATTGGAAAAAATCGCCGCCCTGGCGGAGAGCGCCTATTTGAGATTAAGCCGCGATCTCAAGCACGAACTGTCAGCCATCATCCCTATCCTCTTCTACTCGTCCACAACAGACTACGAACAAACCAATCTCTTCAACTCTGCAGGAACGCTTGGGGCCGCCGATCCCGTTCTCTACCGCATCATCCTTCAGGGAGATATGCCCATAGATGAACTTCAAGATCTTTTCGAACATGAAGTGACTCATATTTTTCAATACGATCTTCTCTGGGGCAGCCCGGGAGGAGTCATGTATGCCGTTTCCCAGCC
>CAZEWV010000175.1:0-5875 GCA_964516025.1 uncultured Eubacteriales bacterium | reverse complement strand
GCGCAGCAGTCCGGAGTGCTGCTGTTTACGGCCTCAACCAATGGGCTTGAGGGCCATCCCCAGTATGCCGACTACAATGCTTCTAAAGCTGGAGTTGTTCTTCTGGCCAAAACACTCGCGCTGGAGTTTGCTCCGTGGCTGAGAGTGAATGCCGTATGTCCCGGATATGTCCTGACTCCTATGCAAAAGGCCGAATACAGCCCTGAGAAGCTCACGGAGATCAGCGCAAATATTCCTCTCAAAAGGCAGGCTGATCCTGAGGAAGTTGCCAGTTTATTTGCTTTTCTTGCTTCAAAGGAAGCGGCCTTTATTACGGGGCAGGCCATCGCGATAGATGGTGGGGAAACCGCTGGATTGATTTAAAATCAACACTATTTAACCTGGATTATTCACGGTCAAAAATGCCACAGATGCGAGGCGTCGACGTATGAAGCTGTACTCATGTACCGCAAATGCGTCGCAACAAAGCAGATGGGGTATTATTGACTCGCCCCCTTGGGGTAAAAAATGTCGATTATGAATAAAAATTCGAACGAAAACAAAATTTTCAAGTTGTTTTCCCGAGAAGCAAAGGAACATAGGGAAATTACAGAAATAAAAAATAAACATCGATATTTTTTATGATAGAACAGGTTAATTGACATGTGTTGTCTAGCCAGGTAAATTGTACTCTATCCCTGATATTAAATCAGATTTGAAGGAGTAAAAAAGGATGTCGAAATCAAAATTATTTACGATTATCTGTATGAGTCTTTTATTAGTTTTTGTATATGGCTGCAATAAAAGCTCTAATGAAGGTGAAGCCGTAGAAGCAAGTACGCAGGAACATGAGGAGGGAGAACAAACGGGGCCTGAACGCGAGCAAGGAGAACATGAAGGAGAGCATGAAGGAGAAGAGGGAGAACATGCAGAAGGTGAAGAGGGAGAAGAGGCAGGCCCCCGGATTTCTATAGACGGAACCCACGATGAAGTCCGAAAAGGATCACGTCTCATTTTATCTTTTGATAAGGAATCTTCCACTTTCATCGGAACTGTAGAAAATATCTCTGAAAAGATTTTATCCAGAGTCCGTGTTGAAGTCCACCTGTCTAACGGAACTGAACTGGGCCCAACAGATCCTATCAACCTTGAACCTGGGAAAAAAATGGATGTTAAACTCTCGGCAGAGGGGCAGTCCTTTGAATGGTGGAAGGCACATGCAGAAGTAGGTGAATCCGAACATAGATGAGAGGAGAATAAACCCTAACTTGGTTTGACTCCCCTTGTCTATTCTTGGGTTGGAGATTTTTTCGTGAAAATAGACGAAAAAAAGTTAACCGGGATTTCACTTGAAGGCAAGGTCGCGGTTGTCACTGGTGCCGCCTCCGGAATTGGTTTCGCTGCAGCAAAAAAACTTACCGAAGCTAAGGCCAAAGTGGCTCTATTAGATATTTCAGAAGACTCAGGGAAGGCTGCTACAGATAAGATCATTCAATTAGGTGGAGAAGCCCAATTTCTTAAATGTGATGTGACCTCGAAAGCAAACTGCAAAACAGCGACTGAAGACATAATCCGAACATATGGCCGTATAGACATCCTTTTCAACAATGTAGGGATCATCATCAGGAAAAACTTAGTTGATCTTGAAGAAGAGGAGTGGGATCTTGTCCTGAATGTCAGCCTTAAGTCCATCTATTTATTGTCTCATTTTGTTATTCCCTACATGAGAAACACCGGAGGGGGAAGCATTATCAACACGGGCTCCGGATGGGGACTCAAAGGTGGGCCGGATGCGGCGGCCTACTGTGCGGCCAAAGGGGGAGTCGTAAATTTGACAAAAGCAATGGCTGTAGATTTTGGAAAGGACAATATTCGAGTCAACTGTGTCTGTCCCGGAGATGTGGACACGCCTCTTCTCCACGGTGAAGCCATGCAGATAGGCCAGGAGGAAGCGGAGTTTATGAAAGAGGCTGCCGACCGTCCCCTCGGTCGAGTGGGCCAACCAATAGACATCGCCAATGCCGTGCTTTTCTTTGCCAGTGACCTGTCCTCCTGGGTGACGGGATCTGTTCTGGTGGTAGACGGTGGAGGCTTAGCTTAAGCTTGATATAAGTTCATGAAGAATGGACGTCGTGTCTCTCCGTGTTCATCCACATTCGTATGTGATGGAGGCAGAACGCGTAAGGGTTCCGTTCTTCATGAACGTAGGAGAAATATATGAAGAGAGATAGGGAGTTTGTGCATCCGTATATTCCGAATTCGGTTCCGGAAGTTAAAGCCAGCATGCTCAAGGAGATAGGAGTTAAGGAGATTGAGGAATTGTATGCGGATATTCCTGATCACCTCAGATTTCGTCGAGAACTCAATCTGCCCGAGCCCCTAAAGTCAGAATATGAATTAAAATCTCATGTGGAGGAGATCCTCTCCAAGAACCGGACTTGTGAGGAAAATGTCAGTTTTTTGGGGGGAGGGTGCTGGCAGCACTATGTCCCTGCCATATGTGACGAAATCAATCAGAGATCAGAGTTTCTCACGGCATATGCCGGAGAGCCCTATGAAGATCACGGGAGATTCCAGGTCCTCTTTGAGTATGAAAGCCTGATGGCGGAAGTTTTAGACATGGATGTCGTCAATGTTCCGACCTATGACTGGTGTCAGGCTGTCAGCACAGTCATGAGAATGGCAGGCAGAATCACCGGGCGGCAGGAGGTTCTGATCTGTGACACCATATCTCCTGAAAGATTGTCTGCAATCCGGAATTACTGCTTGCCGGTTATGACAATAGAGATGATAGGCCATGATCGGACGACAGGTCTTATTAATCTGAGCGAACTTGAGGAGAAAATTACAGAGAACACAGCCGGTGTTTATTTTGAGAATCCCTCTTATCTGGGTTGTATTGAAGTTCAGGGCGAGGGTATTTCCAGAATCGCTCACAGTGAAGGGGCTTTGAGTCTTGTCGGTGTGGATCCGATCTCCTTGGGCGTTCTAATTCCTCCTGTTCAATATGGAGCCGATATTGTCTGCGGAGACATCCAGGGACTGGGTGGCCACCTCAGTTATGGAGGCTCACTTGGTGGCTTTATCGCCACGCGTGATGAGGAAAAGTATGTATTGGAGTTCCCATCACGATTGTTCGGGATTACTCCAACGACCGTTCCGGGAGAATTAGGATTTGGTGATGTGGCGTATGAGAGGACATCGTTTGCCGAGAGAGAAGAGGGGAAAGAATTTGTCGGGACACATTCTGCACTCTGTGGAATTACAGCGGCTGTCTATCTTTCCCTATTGGGACCTCAAGGTTTTGTGGAGTTGGGTCAGACGATTGTTCAAAAGAGTTTTTATACTGTCAAAAAGCTGAATGAAATCGCAGGCATTCAGGCTCCCAGGTTTTCCTCTTCTTTTTTTAAGGAATTTGTCGTGGATTTTAATGCCACAGGAAAAACAGTCAGTGAAATCAATGCGTTTTTACAGGAGCAGAATGTGTTTGGAGGAAAAGACCTCTCGGAAGAATTCCCGGATCTGGGCCAGTGTGCCCTGTACTGTGTCACTGAAATTCATACGAAATCCCATATTGACCGGCTTATAAAAGCTCTGAAAGATTGTTTAGGCGTATCATGACAGAAAAACGAATAGCCAAAACCAGAAACTTTCATCAGGCCAAATGGGATGAATCGGTCATATTTGAGTTGAGTAAGCCCGGAGAGAGAGGGCTTTTGGTGCCTGAAACCGAAGACAGTATTGCTCAGGAGACCGGAGATGCGATGTCCCTTCTCCCGGAGAAAATGAGAAGAACAAAGCCCCCCGCCTTACCTGAAATTTCTCAAATGAGGGTGCTAAAACATTTTCTCCGTATATCCCAACACTGCCTGGGGGCTGATTTTAACGTGGATATAGGACAGGGGACATGCACGATGAAATACAGTCCAAAAATCAATGAGACGCTGGTACGATCGCCAAAAGTTACAGCCCTTCATCCATTTCAGGACGATAGTACGGTCCAGGGGGCTTTAGAGATCATCTATAAACTGGATGGATTTTTGAGGGAGATATCAGGGATGTCCCAATTCACATTCCAGCCCGGTGGAGGTTCGGCAGCCATATTGGCTATGGCCTCGATAATCCATGCCTATCATGCGGCCCAAAAAAATGCCGACCAGCGGGATGAAATCATAACCACCATCTTTTCTCATCCCTCGGATGCAGCCGCAGCGGCAGTAAAGGGCTACAAAATCATCACTCTTTATCAAAATGAGGACGGTCTGCCCGATGTGGAGGCTCTTAAAAAAGCGGTCTCTAAACGGACAGCAGGACTTCTGATCACAAATCCTGAAGATACGGGGATATTCAATCCTAAAATTTTAGAATTTAACCAAATTGTTCACGAGGCCGGGGGACTTTGTGGCTATGACCAAGCCAATGCCAATGGCATCCTCGGGATCACTCGAGCGAAAGAGGCCGATTTCGACCTCTGCTTTTTTAACCTGCACAAAACTTTCTCTTCGCCTCACGGCTGCGGAGGGCCGGCTACTGGAGCCCTGGGTGTTTCGGACAAGCTAGCCGATTATTTGCCTGTGCCTATTGTTGAATTTAACGGGCAGTCCTATAGTCTGAATTATAAACTTCCCCAAACGATCGGAAAGGTTCGGGGTTTTCTAGGTGTATTTCCAGCTGTACTGCGTTCTTATGCCTGGATAATGAGCCTTGGTGCAAAAGGACTAAAAGAGGCGGCCAATGTCGCTGTCCTTAACAACAACTATATTCTCAATAAAATTCGGAACCTCAAAGGAGCCAGTGCCCCTTATGCCCAAGGACGTCACCGCATCGAGCAGGTGCGCTACAGCTGGGAGAAGCTCACGGAAGACACGGGGATTACAACAGAAGATATCACAAACCGGATGGTCGATTTTGGATTTCACCTGTGGTCCAGCCATCATCCATTCATTGTTCCGGAACCCTTCACTATCGAGCCCACAGAATCTTACTCCAAGGATGAAATCGACGAGTATTTTGTTGGTTTGGAGCAGGTGGTTGAAGAGGCTTATGAAAATCCTGAGATTGTAAAGAATGCCCCATATAACAGTGTTGTCCATAAAATAGATCCTGCCTGGTTGGATGATCCGGAAAAATGGGCAATCACGTGGAGAGCGTATTTAAAAAAACACGGCTTGCACAATAAAAACCTTATAACTTGAAGTGAACCATTTTCCAACAGATATCTTATTGAAAATTGGGAACTCGAGCTTTTTTGTTGAGTGTCTCCATAACTTTTTGGATTTCCGTATCAGATTTTCCGTGAATTCGGATTTTTTTATTTAGCCCTGCAACCGATCCAATCGCAAAGCCAGTAGCAGCTAAAATAGCTCCCGCCACGAAATATGATTGAGATCGATCTAAATATTTATAGGTTTTTTTTTTGGATGATCCATAGAGAACACCGGCTAATGCTCCATAAACCATGAATTGAAATCCCAAGGCTTTTTTCACAATCGTGATTGTTTCAATATGCTCTATGAGAACTGTAATATCTGCATTTATTTCTGCGTTCAATAACAGCAGCGAATCCTTTTTGACAGTAATGAGTTCACCAATAACCTCCTGACCATCATTTTTCTGGATCCTCAGTTTGGCTCCTTTTTTTTCACTTTTGGTCAAGCTTTGCGCCGTTAAATTTCCAGAAAGTGCCACTAAAGAAAAAACAAGCAGCAGCGAAACGATTTTTTTTCTTTTTTCTCCCATAAACATCTCCCCAATAATGTTTTGTGAGACCTTATCACACAAAAAACAGCGAAGTCAATAGCCATAGAATAGTTAAAAGGGAATTGGGGTCAGGCCGCGAATTGGAATTGGGGTCAGGCCGCAAAAACTCTCTATAATTCGATGATATTAATATAGT
>CAZEWV010000174.1:0-5947 GCA_964516025.1 uncultured Eubacteriales bacterium | reverse complement strand
CCGAGCATGACTTCATTCCGTCCGTTGGTATAGGATCGGCCCGTGTCAAGAAAAGCAAATCCGGTTTCTATCGCGGCATCGACCAGAGAGGGTTCCATAGTCCGGGACGCCCCGAATCCAATTGGAGAGATATCAATCCCAGTTTTACCCAGTTTTACAGGGCCGGATGCGGCTTTCCCCGAGGCCTTTTTGTAGCCTGTGCCTAAAACTCCAAATCCCAACAGGGCGACAGAGGATGCCTTGAGAAATTCCTTTCGCGTCATTTGTCTTTTATTTTTTTTCATGGGTGAGCGGCTCCTCATGGAATAACATGTTACTGGCTTATACCATGGGATTGTTTTTATGTCAAAAAAGGTGGACTTTTGTTGACTTTCCTTTTAAAGTCTTTTAGAAACAATTTAGAATATTTAATAGTAGATCATTAATTGGGAGGGGTTGGAATGGTAGAACGCTTAAAAGATATTTTTTTTACAAAGGACACGATGGGGGCCTTTGCCAAGACGATTGGGAAGGTTTATTCTGATTTTAATAAAAAGAAGTTCTTAGACCTTATATTCGATGGAACTTTTAAGACCAAGGAGTTTATGGAGAGAAGCAGGCACACAACGGTCTGTCTGCATGAGATGCTCCCACAATCCTACAAAAAAGCTCTCGATATTTTAAAAACAGCGGCTCCACTTGTAAAAAGCGTAGAAGCCATATCGATTCCCGACTATGTAGCTATGTATGGGATGGACAACTGGAACCTTTCGCTTCCGGCCCTGGGCCACATCACAAAATATATCACAGCAGAATTGGCGATCCGCCCCTTTCTCGATAAAGATCCCGAAAAAGTAATGGCTTTTATGGTCGAATGGGCAGGAAATAAAAATGACAATCTCCGGCGTTTTTCCAGTGAAGGCTGCAGGCCGCGGCTGCCATGGGCCATGGCGCTGTCGAAATTTAAAAAAGATCCCAGTCAGATTCTTCCTATCCTCGAGAAATTAAAAAATGATAAGTCCGAAAATGTGCGCCGCAGTGTGGCCAACAACTTAAATGACATCTCCAAGGACAATCCGAAAATCGCGTTGGGTGTTTGTAAAAAGTGGTATGGAGAGTCCGAAGAGACGGACAAAATCGTTAAACACGCATGCCGGACCATGCTGAAAGCCGGCGACAAGCGGGCTCTGATGATCTTTGGGTACAGCGATCCCTCCAAGATGAATGTGGCCCATTTTAAGCTAGATAAAAATAAGATAAAGATCGGTGACAATTTGAATTTTTCATTCGATCTGGTTTTGAAAACTAAGGGCAAAGTGCGGCTCGAATATGCCGTTTTTTATGTCAAGGCTAACGGGAAGCTGTCCAAGAAAGTCTTCAAAATCACGGAAAATGACTATAAGCCCGGAACACATTCTTTTTCGAAGAAGCAGTTTTTTGGGGACATGTCCACCCGGAAACACTACCCGGGAACACACACCATTTCCATCATCATAAATGGGGAAGAAAAAGAGAAAATCCTTTTTGAATTGATCAAATGAATCTTTATTGAAGCCTTCCCACTCCTCCCGAATCATGGAAGACACTGTCATTAATTGACAGTATCATGCAAAATATTTCTTGACAACCTCTAAATCTTGTGAAATACTGACATCTCTTGACAGTATCGCACAAAATAATACAGTAAAAGAATGTCCAAATTTATTGAAAACATTAAAACTCAAATTCCAAACGATATTTTTACTGACATTGAACTGATGAGGATTTTGCCAAAATCTGCAAACAGCCGCTATGCATTAGTGAAAAGAGCCATCGCATCCACCGATATCATCCATATCCGCAGAGGATTGTATGTGCTGTCCAAAAAGCATCAAAGGTCCGGCATCAATTTATTTGAACTGGCACAAGCTATCTACGGACCTTCATATGTCAGTCTTGAATCTGCTCTCTCCTATCACGGATGGATCCCCGAAAGTGTGCCAACGATTACGAATGTTTGTTTAAATCGTTCAAAAGAATTTTCTACACCTCTGGGAGTTTTTTCTTTCTCTAGATTGCCAAAATTTAATTATATTGGAATTGAGAGGATTAGCTCTGGCAAAACGTTATTTCTAATGGCTGAACCCTCTAGGGCACTGATTGACATGGTTGCCATCTATAGAAAGGATTGGAAGGGCATAGATCCACTTGTTTCAAGCCTCAGGATTGAGCAGGAAGATCTAAAAAAATTGGATAAAGAGATCCTCAACCGATTAAAAAATAAAAAATTAAGCCAACGTGTCACACTATTTATCAATGGCTTGATGAAGGATTTACAGCTATGAGTGTCAAGATTATTCAGGAACGCCTTGACAGTTATGAAGCCAAATCATTTCAGGAAGAAGAGATGGCCCTTCGCGAAATCACCCAGGAAGTTGCGCTTCATGCCCTTTACAACACAGATTTTTACAAACTTTCCGCATTCCAGGGAGGGACATGCCTGCGGATACTCTACAGTCTTAACCGGTTTTCTGAAGATCTGGATTTTGCGTTGACTAAACCAGACATCGATTTCAACTTTAAAAACTATCAAGACCTTCTCAAACGTGAACTAGTAGCATTTGGCTATGACATCGAAATTATCGAAAAAAAAGATACAGACAGCACCATAAAAAGTATTTTCATGAAGGAAGATTCTATTGGAATAATTTTAAACCTTAGATATCAAAAATCCGATGGACGACCAAAATCCATAAAAATCAAACTCGAAATCGACACAAATCCTCCAATAGGAGCAGTGGTTGAAAACAAATACCATGATTTTCCTTTAAATTTTTCAGTCACAACTTATGAACTATCCAGCCTCTTTGCAGGGAAAATCCATGCTCTTTTGACTAGAACCTATACTAAAGGGCGCGATTGGTATGATTTTATCTGGTACACAGACAGGAGGACAAAAATCAATTTTCCTTTCTTAAAGAATACCCTGATACAAGCGGGTCCATGGTCCAATCAAGACATCCAAGTTGATCAGGAGTGGCTTCACTCTCAATTGAGGAAAAAAATTTCAGAAATCCATTGGGAGGAGGCAGTACAAGATGTGTGGAGATTTCTTAAGCCATATGAACTAAAATCTTTAGAGCTTTGGTCAAAAGATTTCTTTCTCTCAAAACTTAGAAACCTCTAGCCTAGTCTTTTTCCCCTTTCACATACTTCGCGTACCATGCCAGATAGCGTTCGTAGCGGTCTTTCTGGAATGTAGGGAGACGGATGCCGTGGTTTTGGCCGGGGATAGACTACAAGCTGTGTAGTCCGACCCAGGCGGCGGAGGGCCTGGTAGAGCTGCTCGGAATTGAGGATGGGGACATTCCAGTCCTTTTCCCCTCCCATGATCAGGGTGGGCGTGACGATTTTCTCCACGCGGTTGAACGGAGACAGCTGTTCCCATAGTTCGGCATTTTCCCAGGGCAGTCCCAGCTCCATTTCCCACTCGAACTGGTAATGGTCGTGTCCATAATTGGAGCGGTAGAGAACTTCGCTGGCTCCAGAGATTGCACCCTTGAAGCGATCTGTCTGTGTGATCACATAGTTGGTGAGGATCCCACCGTAGGACCAACCGCCCACACCAAGGCGTTCGGGATCGGAGAAGCCTTTTGATATGGCATAATCGATCCCGGCCATAACATCTTCGAAATCCTTAACGCCCCAGCTTTTAAAGATGCCGAGCGAAAAATCCTGGCCATAGCCAGAAGAACCACGGGGATTGGTGATGACAACCACATAGCCGTTGGCTGCAAAAAGCTGGGCCTCGAAATTGAAGCTGAAGTCGTACTGTGAGACCGGGCCACCATGGATGCGCAGGAGTGTCGGGTAGCGCATGGAGCTGTCCATACCGTAGGGTTTAAAGATAAAACCCTCGATTTCCGTACCGTCCTTGCTCGGAAACTGGACGTTTTCAACTTCGGCCAGTTTGAGTTGGGCAATTAGGGCGTTGTTAACTTCTGTCATCCTGCGGAGCTTCTGATTTTCGAACATAAAGATCTCACCGGGAAGATGTGGTTCGGAAATATAAACTGCAATTTCTCCCTTTTTTCCCAAAACATATGTACGGACGCTTCGGTGACCGGCAACCGGGCGGGTGAGGTTTTTGCCCGAAACATCGATTTTGGCAAGATGACGCTCAGCGCTGTCTTCGAGGAGAAAAGAGATGGATTTTCCGTCGGGGCTGAAGCGGGGGGACGACACGTTGCGGTCGAGTTTTTTCGTGAGAATCTGTGGTTGGCCACCCTCGGCTGGAATGACGGCCAGGTGGGCAGTTGCGTACCAGAAAATCTCGGGTTCTATGCTTGTGGCATAGGTCAGGAAGCGACCGTCAGGACTCCAGGCAGGGGAAGATTCCGATCCCGGATTGGTTGTCACCTGCAGCAGGGTTTGTCCTTTATCGGGATTGTCGGCGGCCACAATCCAAATGTTTGTGTCGGAGTTGCCGTCGGGATTATCGGTGCGGTTGCTGACAAAGGCTATCCGCTTACCGTCAGGACTCCAGGCAGGGGAAGATTCATTAAAGTCGCCCGAAGTGATCTGCGTGAGACTTTTGTCGGCCACAGTGTATATGTAAAGATGTGTGTACAAGTTTTCAGTTAAATAGCCCCGTCCGTCGCGTTTAAACTGAAGGCGATCGATCACCCAAGGTTTGGGCTTTTTTTTCTTAGCTTTATCTTTGTCTTCTTCTTCGGGATCGGGATCGCGCAGAGAGAGAAGCAGTTTTTTTCCATCCGGTGACCAGACAAAACCGGAAATCCCTTGCTTGATATCGGTCAGCTGTCTGGCCTCTCCCCCTCTCCGGTCGAGGACCCATACCTGAGATTTCCCCTCGTTGCGGGAGGCTGAAAAAGAGAGATATTTTCCGTCCGGGCTCCAGCGGGGGCTGCCGGCAGACAAACCTTTGCCGGTCATAGGGATTGCTTCACCGCCTTTTGTGGGCATCATCCAGATTCGGGTTGCGGATTTATCCTTTTCCAGGTCAGTCTCGGAAACTGTGTAGGCCAGCCAGTCCCCTTCCGGGCTGATTTGGGGATTGGATACCCGTTTGAGCTTGAAAAGATCATCGATGGTGAGGTAGCGCTGTGTTGATTCACTCGCTAAAAATCCACTAATAACCAGAATTAAAAAAGCCAGCACAAAGAAAAACCGGATTTGCTTCATTATTTTCTCCTTAAATTATGCGGCCTTGTTTTTTCGTTTTTTCAGCAGCTCATCGATGCTGTATTTACCCGGCCCGATAAAAATCAGACTCAAAAAAACGACACCATTTTCAATGGCATGTGCGGCTCCACGGAGCCCGTTGCCTCGGGCTAAACCTCTGAGGGAAGCGATAAACATCGTAAAGAATATCATGAAACTCATGGGCCTGAAGAACAATCCAAGAATGATAAATATTCCACCGACAAATTCGGCAAAAGACGCCAGGAATCCCCACATAACCGGCAAAAACTTGATGCCTATGATAGCCATTGCTTTTCCTGTTCCGGCCCATCTTTCAGGCCCGCCAAACATCTTAGGGGCACCGTGAAATATAAACATACTCCCTAGTCCCAACCTGAGAATCAAAAGTCCAATATCTCTGTATTTATCGAGTGCTTTGGAAAACATTTTTCCTCCTCTTTCAAATCTTACAAAAACTATATATCACTGCTGTCCTGTTTAAAAATGCAAAAGTCTTGTAAGTCAATGAAAATAATGACGAAAGCCGGGAAAAAAGATTTTTCGATTTGAATTCACTTTTAAATCTCGTGTATTACTTCTCTAACTATAGAGAGGTGATACATGAATACTGGCCAAACGGTTTTTTCCCAAATTATGTCATTCATACCGAAATATGAGTTTGATAAACGAGTCATCAAATACAAGGGCAATTATAGAATACGACACTTTAGTTGTTGGGATCAATTTTTATCTATGAGTTTTGCGCAATTGACCTATAGGGAAA
>CAZEWV010000173.1:0-5994 GCA_964516025.1 uncultured Eubacteriales bacterium | reverse complement strand
ACTTAAATGTATTCTTGCGGTTAAAATCTTCGCCTTCCTTGACCTTGCAAAAAATATCTCATTCTCAGACGGCCTCCTGGTGCCAAAATAAATTGGAGAAAAAATCACCGTTATGGAAGATGATATCAGACTGTTGATCAACAACATCAGCGTGGTCTACTCTGATGTCATTCAGGTCTTAAAAGGTGTGTCATTAACCGTCAAGAAAGGGCAGGTTGTGTCCCTTCTTGGTAGCAACGGCGCCGGGAAGACCACGACCCTTAAGGCCATTTCCGGTCTGTTGAAGCCCGAGAACGGAAAGGTTACCGAGGGCTCCATCGAATACGATGGGATGCCTGTACAGAACTCTTCTCCGGAGGAGATTACCCGCATGGGGATTATCCAGGTGCTTGAAGGGAGACAGGAGTTCAAATATCTGACAGTTGAAGAAAACCTGAGAGTTGGGACCGCCACTCGTTGGGGTAAACCTTACCAAAAAGATTTAGAATTGGTCTATAACTATTTCCCGGCTCTCCTGGCACGAAAAAGAGCACAGGCAGGTTACTGCAGCGGGGGTGAGCTTCAGATGCTCGTGATAGGAAGGGCATTGATGGCCCATCCCAGGCTGTTGCTTCTGGATGAACCGTCCCTGGGTCTTGCCCCATTGTTGGTCAAAGAGATTTTTCAGATCATCAAGAGAATAAATAAAGAACAGGGGACTACCCTCATGGTTGTTGAGCAAAATACCAACATGGCCCTCCAAATAGCCAATTACGGATATGTCATGGAAAATGGCAAGATAGTTCTGGAGAGTGAGGCGGAAGAGCTCCGCGAAAACCCGGATGTGAAAGAGTTTTATCTGGGGACATCTGCTTCAGGCGCCCTCAAATCTTATAAAGATGTAAAGTCCTACAAACGCCGTAAACGTTGGCTTTAGCTCTACACAAGAAAACCCCAGCCATCCTCCCTCAGGCAGAAGACGGGACGGCGGAGAAAATCTAGATGGACCCCACCGGATCCCTGCCTGCAGATACATTTTGGCAGGAAAATTCTTTTGGATTTATCAGATCTGATGAGTACAAAGTCCTTGGGATTGATCCATCGGATATCCCGATGGGGACCTTTGCCGCCCTGAAACATCCATCTTACCTTTCCAGCAGATATGGCGGGAACGCATACGGGTTCGGTTTCCTCGAGGCCTATGAGCGGCTGGAGCCGGAAGATGTCAAATTCATCCAATCCATTACCGTGGAAAACCCTGATGATGTAAAGAGCCATTTCAAAGAACTCAACGCGCTATACAAAAACATCGGGCTCCTCATAAGATTTTCGTCTCTGGGAAAACCTTACTACCTGATTCCTCTCCACTTTTTATCCAATACCCTCACTCGCGTAAAGGTCCGGGCAGATGAGATTGGGAAGATAATCGGTTTTGCCCAAAAAAAATACATGAAGGAGCACCATGAGATCGGTGTCTTGTCTCATCGGGATGATTTGATTCTCCACGAACTTGCTTTGCGTTTTGGAGAACACCGTTTTGAGACAATTAATTCCCTTAAGAATTTACGGGGGCTGGGTCGAAAACTGGATCTAATTATCCTGACAAGGGATATTAATGAAATTATCTTGATGGAAAGCTTTAGCCCTCTTTTTCGCCAAACACCTTCAAAAAAGCATTTGGAACAGTATGCCCTGTATTTTCTCTGGAAGATCTACAATCTCCTAAAGCCCGGAGGCGAGATTTTCATCCTGGCAGACTATTATACCCCCAAAACCAATCGAACCACAAAACTCATCTTCAAAACGACCAAAGAGGAAAAAAGCTTTTATCTGTTTAGCCACATCTTCAAAACCAAAAGAAAATATAGACCCGGAAACCGCTCTGTCCACGTAAACATCTTTGACTTCCAAAAGTACCTGAGCGGTCTTTATGTGGAAGAAGAGGTTGTGGATAAACTGCTCGGAGGGAAAAGAGTGGATGAATTGTCCCTTGAGCAGATTGATGCCCTGCCCTATCTAAATTTTAGATTCCCTTACCTGCCTTTCGAAAGGGTCCAGAAAAAAACATGGGAAAAACTCCTCCCCACATATTTTGACCAGATTTTTTCGAAGCCCCTGATCCCCCAATCAGCAAGAAAGGAATGGGAAGACAGGTTTTTATTTTCCGACTACATCCCAAATTACATGATGATCTACCTGGGAGAAAAAAAACCTTTGAGCACCCCTATTTCCAAGATCAAACAAGAGGTGCTGGGGTCTAGATTAGTCGGTTGTCAGCCGGACCATCTGGCTGACTATAAGAATTCTTTTGAATATCTGATTCGAACTCTCACGGTACTTTTGAACTTAAAAAAGGGCGCATATACAGAAATGCCTCAGGTCTACCTTGAACGCTTGAGGGCTCCTTTCGAGAACAGGAATAGAAGGTTTGAGGCCTTTGCCCATGTCGTTGGATTGATAGACAAAATAAAAAAGCTGGAAGGACTGAGGGACTGTTTGAACCCGGACAAAATTGAGGGATCCAGAACCAAGGTCCTGCAAAACCTGGATGCTCTAAGCATCTTTGGATTTAACCACGATGAGCTAAAAGAAATCGTTTACATAGTTTTGGGTCACACATCTCTTGGAAGAATCATATCGGGGAAACAGAACGAGAAGACTCTGAAGCCTGTGACGGACCTGGCGCGCACATATGAGGCCCGTTCGGCAATCAACTTGCTGCGGTATTGTCGGCTGATGACAATGGCCGAAACACAGGCAGCCAGGAAATCCGAACTCACCCATGAACAAATTGCAGAACTCTTTAATCTCTATGAAGCAAGCGTAAGGATAGCAACAAATAAAGATCTGGAATGGGATCAACTTCTGGATGAAAAAATAATTTCCATGGGGGGCGTACGCAACAAGGTCATCAGAAAGATCCTCATGATGATGAATCATTTTGAATTTCTGGATAACTGGACCGAACTCAGACAAAAGGGGCAGATGGAAAAAGAATCCCTTGCTGACTATGATGATCGGAAACTCTCCAGGATTGAAAATGTGATAAACCTGGTGAATACCATAGAACGGTTTGAAGAGATGTATTTGCAGTCAGACCCCCTGAAACTCCCTGAATTCTACAGAAGGTTGCTCGACATTGAATTCCATGGTACCGGTCACATTTTTGAAAGAATGGCGAGCGACCTTGTATTTACGCTTCTCTGGATAACGGTCAACGTGGCACGTGGTGAAGTAATCAATTTCAACCCCATCTTGTCCGATGTTGAAAGCCCTGATTTGGAAGAGCGAACAAGCTCGGTGGAACAGGAAGTTCGCGTTATTAATATCCATTATCTGGATTACGCTATCCTCAAACAATTTAGTAAACAGCTGTACCAGAATGGTTCTTCGTTTATTATGGGTACGGGTTTTCAGCTGAGGGCAGATCCAAAGACCCAAGCCATCGAAATCGTCTATATGGATATGGGCAAGGATATTGTCACACTGGAATCCTTATCCAAAAAGTTAAGAGGACGTCCTGTATCTCAAATGGCTGTTTCAGACCTTAAGAAACTGGAGGTCCTTTTTTCGAATTTGGAAAGCTTTTATCAAAGCCACCTCAGGGTCCTAAAGGACCGGGACTCCACCCAAAAACTTCCGGCAAGACAAAACAAGTGGTTTGAGAGGGCTCAAGAACTGAAGGAATGTTTGAAAATCAGCTTCTTGGAAGTGATTTTTCACCCCAATGCCGTCTACACGGATATCGATCTCCTTTATCGCCATACGCCCACATTTCTGGACCTTATCCTGCCCGAGTTTACCGCCCTCCGAACCCTAACTTTCCCCTGGCACCTGTATCTTACCTCCCCTGTCATCCATTACATCCTTACTGCTACAAAAAAGTTTCAGGCCCTGGTTACCCATGACAAAGACAGGTTCCAGGACATTGACATTTCGCACAGGCTGGCTCAAAAGGAGTTTGGGCCAATGGCCACCGGTATCATCGGGATGAGTGAATCCCAGATAGAGATGCTCGAAGAAATTATCGAACGACTGAAGGGGAACAAGGCGCTGTTTGACGCCCTTACCAAATCATTCATTTTCCAGGACGTTGGCAGAGTGCCGGAGCTTATCGAAAAATACAAACAAGAAATCAATCCAATGGATCTTTCCCAAGCCAGTGCATTGATACTTGAAAGGGAAAAAATTGCCGAAAAACACAATCTTGATAAAGAGGGAAAGGCATATCTGATTTACCTGGTGAGGCATCATAGTCTTGTCCACCACATTATCCGGGGAGAGTTTTCTTTCTCCGCAATAGGACAAACCCTGGAGGCTGAAAAGAAAGATCTGTTTGATGCTTTCTTTGTGTTTTCCCTGATAATGCTTTCTTCCATCAGGGAGGATCTGATTTTCGAGGATCTGGCAAGCCGTTTGTTTTGGATGAGAAATCTATGCCACAACGTCATTGATGGTGAAGTCTCCTTAGAGGAACAATTAAACGAAATGTTTGTTGAGAGAGGCAATCTTTTTTTTGCACTGGAGACCTGTAAGAAGGAAGGGATGCCACAAGGATTCACGTTGGCCCGTTTTATGGACTCGGGGGAATGGAAAAAACCGGAGCGGACCGAGTGCATCAATGCAGGCAGGATGATTTTCTCAATGGAAAGGCTTTTCAGTTTGCGTGGGATTAGATACGTGGGATTCTTTGACATTGCCAACCTGATTCTAAAGGTCCCCCTGGAATTCATTTATAAAAGACGGAAGTTTGTCAGCATCGGCTACCCCACCTTTGAAAAAGAACTCTATGAGGCCTTTCGCATTTACAACACCATTCAAAATCAGGAGGAAGATATCAGGCATTTTGTTTTGGAACTGCTTGTGGGCGACAAGGTGCGAATCTTTGGATATGAGAAAATAAGCGATTTTCTGGGCTATGGTAACCAGGTCAAGCTCCTTTTGATAGGGCTGATGGGGATCAGAAAATTCAGATCAGATGGCACAACAGTCTGTTTGAATTTCCTGCGCCTGAGCGAAAAGATCGAAAGGCGATATGAAGGTGTCAATGATTTTTTGAACAAGTTATCCACAGAGAAAATCTGGAGTGACAAGAACCTACTAAACAATCTGTTCAAGGCAAAAACGGGTATTATCCTGGGGAAGGAAAGTTTTCCCAACGCGCTTTCAATCGATTTTCAGGACCGTATCAATATCGCCCAAAAAATATCCCATATGAAAACCATTGACAATCTTGATCAGCTAAAAACCTATTTCTACTACAGTTTGCGATCTTTGAAAAAAAACTCATTTCAAACAGAGGATTACGAGCTGCAGCTTGAGAAAGTATTTGAAGAAAGACACACCCAAATTACAGACATGATCCTGGAGCAGACAAAGAAAAAAATGGATCTTATCGGGGATTTGCAGGAACTTGACAACCTGGTGACCGATCTTCTTGAACGGCCTTGGGACATGGGTTTTTCAGACGAACAGAAATATAGGTTGAATGATCTCTATGAGTTGAGAAAGGATGGACTCAAACGGGAAAAGCTATCGGAGATTGACAGCGTAATTGCAACGATCCACAATGAACAGGAACTAAAAGACTATTGGGACACGGTCAAGTGGTATCTACAGGGCAATCGTCGGTTTTTTGGAAAAGAATTTGAGAATCTCATTGCAAAAAAATTTGACGGAGCACAAAACATGTTGGGAAGACAATCGTCTGCTAAGTAGTGTCTGAACGCCACGGGTAGTTTTGTTCCTTATCCTTAATAACACGCTTTTAGGGGTCGAAAAGGACGATATAGGGCCTGAAAATACAGGTTTTGACGGCATTATGCCTGCATAATCAATATGATAGCTTGGCCCGACCCCAGGCTAAACCTCAGAGAAAAGGGCTCTTTCCGTTTCTCATATTCCCGTCTAATATAAAAGAGATTGATAGTTTTATGGACATCGCCTATTCCACATGTCCATTTTTCAACAGGACATCCCCCAGTCCTCCCCAGTCCCTCACACAATGGTATTATT
>CAZEWV010000172.1:0-6052 GCA_964516025.1 uncultured Eubacteriales bacterium | reverse complement strand
GAACCTGCTCGAGTGTTTTCCCCCCATCTTTTGAAGAGTACATGGTGGATGTCAAATAGTACACTAGCTTATCGTCAAAAGGATTGATATAGATATGGCTGTAATAAAATGGGCGTGTGTTCGTCCTGTTCATGTACGCCCAAGAGTTTCCACTGTCCTCTGATCTGTAAAGCCCTGTTCCGAGTTTGGTCATATCAGAAAATTCCGGATTTGGTTTCTGCGACTGACCCTCACGGATGGTAGGCCTAATTTGAAGACTGTGTTCCACGACGGCCATTAGGACATTCGGATTGCTTCGGGAAATGGCCAGTCCGATCCGTCCCAGATCACCGCTTGGAAGTCCGTTTGTCAATTTGTTCCATGTCAAACCGCTGTCTGTTGTTTTGTATATCCCGCTGTTGGGACCTCCCGAATCAAACCGCCAGGGCTGGCGTATCCGCTGCCAAAAGCCGACATAAAGAATTTCGGGATTCTCGGGATGCATGACGAGGTCGATAGCGCCGGTTTTTCCATCATTGGGCAGTCCATTGGTAAGTTTTTTCCAAGTCAAACCGCCATCCTCCGTTTTGAAGAGACCACGATCTCCGGAATAACCCCACGTGTGTCCTGCAGCTGCTGCGTAGACAACATTGGGATCATCCGGATGTGGAATGACTTTGCCGATCGATTGAGTGGATTCAAGCCCCACATTTTTAAAGGTCTTGCCGCCATCAATTGATTTATAAATCCCATCTCCCCAGGCTATGCTGTTCCGGGGACAATCTTCTCCTGTCCCTACCCAAATGATATTAGGATCTTTCTGAAAAAACGCCACATCTCCAATGGACGCCGAACCGTAGTTATCAAAAATCGGCTCCCAGGTTGTTCCGGCATTCACTGATTTCCAGACACCGCCAGAAGCACTCGCAACAAGAACCTGTGTAAAGTCGGCGTCAAGCGCTTCAAAATCCGATATGCGGCCAATCATATTAGCCGGTCCGACATTCCGCCATTTCAGGTCTTTTATAAGGGATTCCTCCAAACCCTGCGCAAAAAAGAGACTCGCGACTCCTAAAACCAGAGCGAACAGAAGTAATCCCTGAAATGTTTTCTTCAAATGTAGATCCATCCCAATACCTCCTTACCTGAATTGCTCATAAAAACCGCCGACACCTTCATTTATTTTCAATAGCATCAACTTTATAGCATGATATTTAGAAATATCCGTGAACATCATTTTGTTTATTGGCCAGCTTATATCAAATGTCGGCATTTTTTATGAATATTCAGGTCAATTAATTTAGTGGATCAAAATAAATAATTCGATATTCTGAAAAATACTATCTTTTTTCTTGATGTATTTCAAGTAACTGATCAAACCGTGGATTCTCCCGCAGTGCGTCCCATTGCGGATCCAACTGCAGTTGGGGAACAGAAATGAGCTGCCAGAGAAATTCGGCTTGCGGTATGGATAGGAGAAACTCCAGCTGATCTAAAGCTTTATTAAATTCACCGACCAAAACAAATATTTTGGCGAGATTTATAAGATAAATGGGTCCCTGTCCGGCATCTTTGGATACAGGATGAAGTTCAACGGCCAGCTCTCCTTCCTCTATGGCCTCCCCTTTTTGTCCCAAATAGGCTAAAACGATTCCCAGCGCAGCACGAAACCTTTGATCATTAGGCTGATCCTTCACCTTGTCTTCTAGAATGATTCGAGCAGATTCGGCATGGGAGTTCATAAGTGCCACATTTTGGTTCGCATAATAAACAGTGGCATAAGCCAAATCTATATGAAAATAGAAATGTTGATCTTCATGCTCATCATAGGGCAGTTCAGCTAACCACTGCAGTACATCTTCGTAGTTCCGATCAAGCATATTGAGTGTAAACCTCATGTAATCTGCCAGCGGATGTTGAGGTAAAGACCGCAGCAATTCTTGGGCTTTTTCTTTGTTCCCATCTGAAAGAATTTGGATCCCAATCTTACCCAATTGGGATGGGAGATGATCGGGGAAGAGCTCGAGTGTCCGGTTGAACCACAATTCCGCCTGTTCAAATCTGTGCAGGCTCACACTGGCCCCTCCAATTTCATAGGCAATTTGCTGGTCACACGGGCTGAGCCGGAAGGCCCTTTCAAGAGTGTCCAGACTTTGCTCCCATTTTCCCTGACGCCTCTGGATATAGCCAAACAATTGTGGATCAAAGTTGGGGCGCATTCTCTGGACGTCTTCAAATATTTCCGCCGCCCGATCGTAATCGTAGAGGCACCAATAATAATAAAAAGCTAAAGATAGACGAGCTTCCGGAAGCTCAGGTTGAAGCTCAAGAGCAGTGTTCACAGCATTTCTAGATCTTGTCACCCGTCCATCTGTTCGATCAATGCCAAAAAAATACATTCTGGAATGGATATAGGACATTCTGACATAGGCCAGAGCAAATTCGGGATCTATCTCAACAGATTCTTCCAGCATCTCTATGGCCCGGTCAAAACCTCCGGGCTCAAGAAAGGCCCAGCCTCTGTCTTCATGTTCTCTTGCCCGTAAGAACAGGTCATAGGCCTCGATACTTTCGGTCGGATTGGTTAAAAGCGCCTGCCTCTCAGGTTCCAAGATTGTCAAATCGAGATTTTGAGCGACCTGCTCGGCAATTTCGTATTGGACTAAAAAGATATCCTCAATAACACTATCATATTGGTCAGACCAGATATGAGTGTCGTCGTCCACCCGCACAAGTCGTGGAGTCACACGAACCCGGCCATTATTTTCCGTCCCGCGGCTCCATCGCACGCTCCCCTCAAGCACATAGTCGGCACCCAATTCCTCTCCAATTTGCTTGATGGTCTTATTGGAATTCTTATACTGGATAGCGCTTGTTCGAGAAATAACTCCCAAATCCTGCAGTGCCCCCAAACGGCTTGTGATCTCTTCTGTAATCCCATCCGCAAAATATTCATCATCGGCTAAACCCGTATTCTCAAACGGAAGGACAACCAGCATCTTTCTCTCTGAGGAAATTGTAGATTTATTTCTTGTTAAAAGGATAATTCCCAATCCGACAATTAAAATGGCCGCAATAAGTACAACAGCCATTCCCCAAATCTTTTTCGGTCGATCTTTATTCTCTTTAAAAAAGATCGTCTTCCCTTTGGGCAAAGACTGTTCAGTAGTGGTCATGTCTTTTTCAATGGTGCTTAAATCTGCAAGGATTTCCTCCGCGCTTTGATAACGCTTATCCCTTTTCTTTTCTAGGCATTTCATAATGATAAGGCTGAGCTCGTCAGGAATTTGAGCATTAAACGTTCGCGGATCCTGTGGGACCTCATTTTTATGTTTCACGGCCACTATCAATGATGTTTCACCTTTAAAAGGCAGCCTCCCCGTAACCATTTCATAGAGGATAACTCCTAGGGAATAGATATCGGAATGTAAATCAACATCCATCGCTTCGACCTGCTCGGGTGACATATATTCGGGAGTCCCAATCATGATGCCCGGTTCTGTAATCCCTTTTTCTCTGTACAACCTGGCAATTCCAAAATCCATGATACGGACACTACCATTTCTGTCAATCATGATATTGCTGGGTTTTAAATCCCGGTGAATAACTCCCAGCCTATGGGCCTCTGTCAATCCCAAACAGATCTGTTTGACTATCGAAACAGCTGTTCTCATCGATAAATGCCGGGTCATTCGAATCATACTCTTCAAATCCTCACCCGGCACGTACTCCATGGTGATGTAGTAGGTCCCTTTATCCTCACCGAGATGATACATGCGGCACACATTTCTATGTGAAATCTTGTGTGCAACCTTAAGTTCATTGATGAAACGCTGGATCGTCTTTTTTTCGGAAGCGACTTCCGGATTGATAAGTTTCAGGGCCAGCTCTTCTTTGATTTTTGTGTCTTCAACCCGATAAACTTTTCCCATACCTCCCCGCCCAAGCTCTTCAATCACTTCATACCGGTCCGCAAACGTTGTCCCTCGTTTCAGTTCCTCTTTTGGGACTTCTTGAGTCCCCGTATCAGCAGGAGACATGTTGTCAGCGACAACGAGCCGATGTCCGCATGTCGTGCAGACTCTGGAATCTGGAGGATTATCCGAACGGCATTTCGGGCATATTTGAATCATTTTATTTCTCCTAATTACTCAGGTGTACTATGCTCTAATTTTTCTTGTAAGGAGATCCAATATTCTCCTATTATGATCTTTGTCATCGCCTGCAAGATCCTGGAATATCTTCACGATTTTTGAGTCCGTCTCTTCTGTCATAAGGACCTGGAAATGAAATTCTCCGGCCGAAGACTCCAGTTTGATGGCCTCAAAATAGGCGTCTTCAAAAGAGGGTGCTTTTAGAGTGTATTCTCTGATCATCGTTTGAATCCATTTGATCGTACTCTTGAGAACCGTGATGTTCTCATGGACGATCTCCTCTGGCAAAATGCCCTTTTTCAGATAAACACGCCCACTTTTTAAGAGGCTTGCGTGATTGACTTCTTCATTGGCAAGTTTACCCCAAAATTCACTATCCTCGGGAAACAGGTTAGCATACAAAAAATACAACTCAGACATGCACGACTCAAGCTCAATAGACGCCTCAAGAAGCTCATTAAGCTTTTCTGTCATGATTCACCCCCTTTTTCAGATTCATTATACGATTGAAAGATTCATCGATCCTTTCGGAACTGATTTTATGGGTTTTTATGAGTCTTTTGATGATCTCTGCAGCCTTGACGGCGATGGCAGCGTCAAATGTCGAGTTATTGGCAAAAGCGAGAATATCTACACCCGCCTCGATAGCTCTGAAAACCGCGGATTCCAAACCGTATTCCTTTGAGATGGCTCCCATCTGCATGTCGTCGGAGATCACCACTCCATTATAATTGAGTTTTTCCCTGAGAAGGCCTGTAATAATCCGTTTGGAAAGTGTGGCGGGGTACTTTGAGTCCAGATGTTCATTAAACACGTGGGCGGTCATCACGGCATCAACTTTTTCTTTGCGAATAAGCTGCCTGTAGGGAAAAAGTTCGTCCTCAATCCAAGTCCGGCTGATTTCGACCATTCCGAGATGGGAATCACCGGCTGAACTCCCATGACCCGGAAAATGCTTAAGCGTACACAGCACGTTGTGACTGTGAAATGCTTGAATAAATTTTTCCGCATGAGCCGATACTTTCTCCGGATCTTTTCCATAGCTTCGTTCGAGTTTTCCAATAATGGGATTATCCGGATTTGTGTTGAGATCGACTACAGGAGCCAGATTGAGGTTTATCCCAAGGGAACTGAGCAGCTTGGCCATGTGTTCGGCATGTCTGAAAGTGAGGTCGAGATTGTTTTTCTGTCCAAAATACTGGGCCGAATATGTGGGGGGAAAATCGAACTTTTCCTTTAATCTTGAAATCCGGCCACCTTCATAATCCACCGCAACGAAAAGCGGAGTCTTGGAAAAAGACTGAAGATCAGAAATGAGATTTTTTAGTTGACTGGGTGAAGAAACATTTCGAACGGAAGATTTATCCGGGACATCATAGTCAAAAAGAACGACACTCCCGATGTGTCTCAACAGGATATCCTGGACAATGGGGTGACTCCTATCGACTTTAAGGCCGCGGAAACCGACCAAAAGCATCTGCCCTATTTTTTCCTCAAGCGATACAGACCCGGTCTCTAAAAGATCGGGAAAGAATTTTGGTTTTCCCATCAGAGTCAGGCTGGCAAAGGCCAAACCCGATTTCTTAAAGAAGTCTCTACGGTTGTAAGAATTCATACTTCCTCAACTATTTATGTATACAAGGGGAGCAATTGTCAATACAAAGATTAACCATTTTTTTAACAAAAAAAAATGGGCCTGATGTATCCATCAGACCCATGAAATATATAATTCCCAGTACAGGAACTGGGATGTTACAAATTGAAACCGTACGAAAATTTTATTAGAAATACGTTATGCGGATACACATCGAACAGCTCCTGCATGTTGTCCATAAATGTGTAATCTCCGTATGGCATATACATGGTTCGTCCCTGGGACCAGACAAGATAGAGAGAAGAACCAGGCTTATATTCCCACC
>CAZEWV010000171.1:0-6057 GCA_964516025.1 uncultured Eubacteriales bacterium | reverse complement strand
TTGCCTGTGCACTGCTGTCTATTGCGCTTCTTCTTGGATTGAGCCTCAATTACGCGTTGGATCTCTGGCAGGCCGATGCCGTGGCAGGACTGATCATCGTGATTTTTCTCTTCCGTGAAGGACGCGAAAGTTGGGTTGAGGCTACCAATCCCTGACTGGGATATGAAGAAAACGGAGACCCTAAATCCACCCGAAGCGAATGATCGTTTTACTGGCCCTCCAAGAGAATATCGCTGCCAATCCTAAGAGCCCAAGAGTTAAGGCAGGATGAAAAGTGCCGTAAACTTGAAGTCCAAAAATAATGCTAGCGATCACTAAAAACAGACAAAAAGTGGCCAACTGTTTCCGTTTTACCCGATGGGGTTTTAATTTTGCTGCAAAGCCGTCAGGTATGACTACATCAGGGCCAATTTCATCCATAAAAGATTCAATTTTGGGCTGCAGCTTAAAGTGAATAAAAGACAGCAATCCCATAAGAGAGAAAAGAATCAGTGTCTTTACAAGAACTGTCCAGTTTGTCCAAAGAGCTTCAATTCCAAGAGGACCAAATAGTAGCAGGAATATTCCTGAAGTCAGTACTGTCAGTTGAAAGGTATAACATCGTCCGGCTCCTCTTTTGATGATGTTTTCCATATAGCGGTCGGCTTGATAGTTGAAGGGGGAGCCGAGCAGCGCACGTTCATTGACCACTATGAGATTAAACAGCGGCGTGGACATAAACACAAAACCTAAGACATGAATAAATTTCATAACATTGTATAAGTCATCCATGGCATTCTCCTATTTTAGATATACTTCACTGCTTTAAAAGTGTCAAACGGATTATAATAACGGATTATAATAATGGAATTTTTTCAGGTGTCTTAAAGAGAAGAAAATAAAAAAATAAAAAAAGCTTGACATACCATAGGGGGGTATAGTATATTAAGTGCTAATGAAAAAAGAGAGGAGATAATGAAAAAAAGAATAAACAGAAAAAGAAAGATCAAATTCGCCCTGGATGATTCTGAGACGATTGGAAAACGCGTAAGAAAAGTTTTGTCCGATAAGAAAGGTATCCTTGAAATCTGTCTTGATGTTCAGGAAAAAGTGATCTCCGTTGAATATAATCTTTTGGAAGTCACATTTGAGCAGATCGAAAAATGGCTAGAGGATTCTGGGATCGCACTCTCAAAAAGCTTGTTTGACAGATGGAAACGAGGTTGGACTAAATTTACCGAGCAAAACGAATTGGACAGCCTTTCAGCAAAATCCACTTCATGCTGTGAGGATCCAAAAAGTAATGTTGCTCATTCAGGAAGAGGGTAAGGACAAGAAATAATTGAAATACCTATGGGGGGTATGATATTCTTAATAAAACAATCAAAAGGAGAAACATATGGCAGAACTAAAAACAACCCATGAAGAGGAAATTGTTCGGCTTAATAGAATCGCGGGCCAAATTAGGGGTGTCCAAAAAATGATCCATGATGAGAGGTACTGTATCGACATTCTGACTCAGATTACCTCGATTCAGGGAGCCGTAAAAGCTGTAGGAGAGAATATTTTGGCAAGGCATCTCAAAGGCTGCGTCAAGCAGTCTTTCTCTATTGGAGATAGGGAAGATCGCGCAAAAAAGGTCGAGGAAGTTATCGAAGTTTTGAAAAAATTTAGATAAAACTGAAGGTAGAAAGAAGAAAAATGAAATATTATTTTAACAAAACTATTGTGGGATCTTTTGAAAAGGTCTGTCAAAGAGCCATTGACACCCTGAAGAAAGAGGGATTCGGAGTGTTGACAGAAATCGATGTCAAAGAAACATTGAAAAAAAAACTGGATGTGGATTTTAGAAAGTACAAAATTCTCGGCGCATGCAATCCATCTTTTGCCTACAAGGCCCTTCAAACAGAAGATAAGATCGGGATCATGCTTCCCTGCAATGTTATTGTCCAGGAAATTACAGAAGATGAAATCGAAGTGGCCGCTGTTGATCCTATTGCCTCGATGCAGGCCGTTCAAAATCCCAATCTGGAGGGAATCGCTCTTCAGGTACAACAAAAACTAAAAAAAGTTATCATGGATATGTAATTTTTTGTAGGAGATTTGATATGGCTATCGACCCAGTCTGTGGAATGAATGTAAATGAGGAAAAGGCGGAAAGAATTGACATCCCTATCGTCGGCATGACGTGTGCAAGCTGTGCATCGACCATTCAGAGCGGCCTTTCAGGACTTCCGGGTGTCGATAAGGCCAGCGTCAATTTTGCCACATCCAGAGCAACTGTTCTCTACCACCCTCAAAAAGTAAACGTCAAGGACCTCGTCAAGACCGTAAAGCAAAGCGGCTATACAGTTGGGACTGCGTCTATTGAGCTGCCCATACAGGGCATGAATTGTGCCTCTTGTGTAAAGGCTATCGAGGATGCGCTTTTGCAAAAGAATGGGATCACCAAGGCTTCAGTGAATCTGGCCACAGAAAAAGCACGCGTGGAATACATCCCTTCGGAAATTAATCCAGGTGAAATAGCCAAGGTTATTGAAGGGTCTGGATATAAAGTCATTCAAGTCCCTCAGGAGGAAAAGCTGGAGGATGTGGAAGAAATCTTAAGGGAAAAAGAAAATAAAAAACTCAAGACCAAATTTCTTGTTGGTTTGATCCTGGGACTAGTTATCTTCTTCGGCAGTATGCCGCATTGGTTTCCCTGGATTCCAAAATTTCTCAATAACTTCTTTGTGCTCTGGGCGGTTGCAACCCCGGTCCAATTCTGGATCGGTTGGCAGTTTTATAAAGGTGCCTGGGGAGCTTTTAGACACAGAAATGCCAACATGGACACACTCATCGCCGTGGGAACATCGGCGGCCTACCTCTACAGTGTTGCCGCTACTCTTTTCCCCTCTTTTTTTGAATCTGGAGGAATCAAACCCGAAGTCTATTTCGATACATCAGCCATGATCATCGTTTTGATTCTATTGGGACGACTTCTCGAGGCTAAAGCAAAAGGACAAACTTCTGATGCCATAAAAAAACTTGTTGGGCTGCAGCCTAAAACGGCCCGCGTTCAAAGAGATGGGAAAGAGATGGATATTCCTATTGAAGAAGTATTGGTTGGTGAAAAGATCCTCGTCCGTCCAGGTGAAAAAATACCGGTCGACGGAGTAGTCTTAGAAGGAAAATCAGCCGTGGATGAGTCTATGATTACCGGAGAAAGTCTGCCGGTAAAAAAAGAACAGGGTGATGAAGTCATCGGTGCAACTTTCAACAAAACCGGCAGTTTTACCTTTACGGCTACAAAGGTCGGTAAGGATACAGCCCTGGCTCAGATTATAAAACTTGTCGGAGAAGCCCAGGGTTCGAAGGCGCCCATACAGAGATTGGCGGATGTGATTGCAGGCTATTTTGTGCCGATCGTTATTTCTATCGCCATCGCCGTATTTGTCATTTGGTTTAATTTCGGGCCAGATCCGGCTTTAACATTTGCATTTCTGAATTTTGTGGCCGTAATGATCATCGCCTGTCCCTGTGCTTTGGGATTGGCAACGCCAACGGCTGTGATGGTCGGGACAGGGAAGGGGGCCGAAAACGGCATCCTGATAAAGGGTGGTGAAAGTCTGGAAACAGCCCATAAGCTGGACACAATCGTCTTTGATAAGACAGGAACGTTAACCAAAGGAGAGCCCGAGGTCACCGATATTGTTTTAGCCGGCTCATTTTCAGAAGAGGATATCCTGAAATATGCGGCCAGCGCAGAGAAAGCCTCCGAACATCCTCTTGGGGAAGCAATCATCAAGAGAGCTTTAGAGCAGGGAATAGAGCTAGAGAGCCCAAAGGATTTTAATGCTATTGAAGGCCATGGACTGGAAGCCAATGTGGATGGAAAAGCTGTTTTTATCGGGAATAAAAAACTCATGGACAACCAGCAAATCCGGGTTGATGAGCTGGAAGAGAAGGCGGAGACATTGGCTGCAGAAGGAAAGACACCCATCTATGTCTCTCTTGATAGGAAATCCGCGGGGCTTGTGGCTGTTGCGGATACCTTAAAGGAAAATTCTATCCTCGCTGTTAAAAAACTCGAGAGCTTGGGCTTAAACGTGATCATGCTGACGGGAGATAACAGGAAAACGGCCAAAGCCATTGCTCTAAAGGCTGGCATTAAGAACGTAATTCCCGAGGTGCTTCCTGAGGATAAAGTCCGCGAGATCAAAAAACTTCAGTCTGAAGGCAAAAAAGTAGCGATGGTTGGGGATGGGATTAACGATGCTCCTGCTCTGGCTCAGGCCGATATCGGGATTGCCATCGGTTCAGGAACGGATGTGGCGATTGAGGCCTCAGACATTACACTTATAAAAGGAGATTTGAACGGTGTTGTTGCGGCCATAGAATTAAGTAAGCGGACAATACGAGTGATCAAGCAAAATCTTTTCTGGGCTTTTTTTTACAACACGGCCGGCATCCCGATTGCAGCCGGAGTTCTATATCCGTTTTTTGGGATTCTCTTGAATCCAATCTTTGCCTCGGCGGCTATGGCGTTCAGTTCAGTTACGGTTGTGTCCAATTCCCTCAGGCTTAAAAAAGCGAAAATCAGGCATTAGGAGGTTTTCATGTCAGCGAAGTTGATCATCACGGCTTTTGGAGTAATCCTTATTATTTTAGTGAATTGGTATTTTTTCTTCTCGAAAAGAAAGATCAAGACTGTCCGTGTTCAAGACGAAGGAATCCAGGAAGTCCGGATCAATGTCAAAGGTGGGTACGATCCTGACTTAGTTGAAGTCAAAAAAGATATTCCCGTCCGTTTGAACTTCTATCGTGATGAGACGAACGATTGTTCCGATACCATTGTTTTTAGTGATTTCAATATACGAAAACCTCTCCCTGCATACAAAACGACGGCAGTCGAGTTTACTCCCGAGAAAGAAGGAGAATTTGGATTCACCTGCGGTATGGGGATGCTGAAGGGAAAATTGATTGTTAAATAGCTTTGTTTTATAATTCGAAAATCATGAAAAAAGAAAGCATATCGCATTAATATGATAAATTCTATGTTTGCAATCAAAAAAATTGTTTCAGGCATAGAGAAAATGCCGATTTGGAGGAAAATGTGAAGAAGATAAAGCCTTTAAGATTTAAGTTATTATTATTAGGTTTTGGGCTTCTTTTTGTGCTGTCACCTGTGTTTTCGCAGGACAGTGTGGAAGGACATGCCCTCCTCAATAAATTGATCCGGGAAGCCTTGGAAAATAATCCCAAGCTTGAAGCGGCCGTGAACCGTTCTTTGTCCGCGGAAAAAGTCATTCCTCAAGCCGGGGCTCTGCCTGATCCTCAGATCTCGCTCAGTTTGATGAATCTCCCTGTGAACAGTTTTTCTTTTACACAGGAACCGATGACCGGCAAGGTGATATCGGTGATGCAGATGTTCCCGTTCCCGGGAAAATTGGACATAAAAACAGATATGGCAGAATTTGAAGCAGTGTCCTTGAATTATCAACAGGAAGAAGTCCGGAACACTGTGATTCAGATGGTTAAAACAGCCTATTACAGTTTATACGGTATCGACCGTGCTCTTGAAACCGTCCAAAAAAATCAAGCTTTAATGGAGCAGTTTGTTCACATGACTGAAACAAAATACGCCACCGGATCGGGTCTTCAGCAGGATGTTCTCCGTTCCCAGGTTGAGCTGTCTAAATTGGAAGACGATCTAATCATGTGGGAGCAGAAGCGACTGGCCGTTGCCGCCAAACTGAATGCCCTGCTCAACAGATCTGCCGATTTCCCTGTTGAAAGAATTCCACAAGAGTTGTTTATATCTCAGAACACCGTGAAGGATGTCTCTATTGAAAAAGTCGAAGAGAACAGGCCGCTTTTAAAAGCCTGGCAGGAAAAGATCCACAAAATCGAATCAGCTGTCGAACTGGCCCAGCGGGATATCTGGCCCAACTTCACAGTCGGAGCCGGGTATAACCAAAGGGATGATTTGAAGAGTGGGATGAAGTCGCGGGATTTTGTTTCTGTGATGTTCTCGCTGAATGTTCCCCTGTATCACAAACGCAAACAGGATATGAAAGTTGTCGAAAAGGAACTGTC
>CAZEWV010000170.1:0-6066 GCA_964516025.1 uncultured Eubacteriales bacterium | reverse complement strand
ATTCGGCTGCTCACCTGCACCATCGAGGAGAGGCTGTGGTATCCAAGAATATCGCTAAAGAACATGGCGATTCCTCCCCCACCATATGTCCCAAACCTGTCCGCTCCCACGGCCAGTTGAGGCGGACTTATATAATCGAGAGATAATTTTGGTTCATAATCTTCAACCGTGTACGTTTTTTCTTCAGGAAGACCATAAAGCGGATTTTTCAAAAGACCTAAAATTTCTCCCCCTCCTTTTTCTCTGGGAGGAAGAACCGCAGGCAGGATATCGCCAAAAGTCACCGGTTCCTCAGAACTGTTAATATCTTCGGATCCATCCATGGAATACAGGCTGTAAAAACCTTCCTCATACAGACTGAAAGCCAGATCACCAGAATGTTGAGCCACCGAAAGCGCAGGACTGAGCGAAGTAATACCGCTGATACCCGTAAACAAATTTGTCACCTGGCGAATATTTTCCTGTCCTATATCGATTCTGTAAAGATTGGCAATGCCGCTCTTATCAGAAATAAAATACAGGCTTTTCGCATCAGGAGACCACTGGGGATTGATATTATGGGAGCGAATAAAACTTTGAATTTTTTCGATTTGTCCGGACACAGGATCAAGGAGAGCCAATTCATACTTTCCCATGCTGAGAATAGAGAGATCTGTAGAAAACCGATCCGTCACAAACGCTATCTTTTCTCCATCTGGAGACCAAGCCGGCTGGATGTCGGCATAGGGATCATCCGTCATTTTCCTCAAAACATCGGTCTCAAGATCAAAGATAAAAAGATCCGAAACACCGCCGGATAGAGCCGAAAAAGCGATGAATCGTCCGTCCGGCGACCACGTCGGATTCAATATCTCCCCTAAATCAGGAAATTCAATTTCCCGCTTTCTAGAATTCTTCTCCATATCAACAATAGCCAAAATAGGCTGCCCCCTGCTTATAGCTCCAAAGACAAAACGTCTGCCCAAAGAATCCCATCCTCCCGAAGACTTGATAAACTGGATGCTCTCAAAATGAGAATCGACAGCTGTACTGATAAGTTTGCGTTTGATTCTCCCGGTCCGGGCATCAGCCAAAAACATATCAATAGACAGCCTATCTCTTGTTGAAAGAAATACAATCTGCTTCCCATCCGGGCTCAATGAAGGCGACACATTTAGACGGTTGAGTTCCGTTCCTTTGAACAACATACGGCTCGAAGGGGCCTGAATCTGGGTCAGTTCGATCAGAGGATTGTAGGCTTTTTTCATCGCATCGTGCCATTCCTTGGATAGATCTTCTAAGGAGATGCCGAGTGTTCCATTGATAGCCTGTTCATAGTTTCCGGATCGTCCCGCAGATTTCATCAGACTGGACACCTTCATATCGCCCCACTTTCCGGTGATATAGGCCCACAAAGACTGACCGTACCGGTAGGGGAAATACTTGTAATAGTTCACCAGTTTTTTTACTGCCGGCAGTTCTCCACGACGAGTGACATCCCTCATCCACATAGACGTCAAAGGATCGACAGAACCAATTGACAGATACTCGGCAAGGCCCTCGATCATCCACAACGGAAGGCGCATGGCATTGGGCGGCTGTGAAGAAAATCCAGGATTTCCCATAGAGGTCATATCCATCTGGAAGGCATGAACCAGTTCGTGACCGATAACATGATCGGATTCTCCTAGAGATGCACCAAGGGGAAGAACAATGCGTCTTTTGTACATCTCTGTTACTCCACCTGTACCTTCGCCAAGAATTCCTGAGATAGCCGATGTCTGCTGAAAATGCGGCGAACTGGCATAGAGAATCAAAATTTGCCGGTCTCTAAGGCTATAGCTAAATATTCTGGAGAGGCGGGAATACCAGCGTTCGGCCATACGGGCTGCAATGGGTGCAGTCTGTGCCAGTTCTGGATAAAAATAGATGTCGAAGTGTTTCGTCTTTATCAATTTAAAGTCGAAGGATTCATATTGAACTTTGTTCTGACCAAAATACTGGGCATGAACCGGTGCGGCAGCATAGAGGAAGAATAGACAGACAAGCCAAATGAAACAAAAGACCCGAGTATGCTTTATTGTTTTCGGCATAGCGTTTGGCTCACACTAAACACTTACTTATCTATTTTAGCAGAAATTTCCAACATTTCAATTGCCATCTTAGATGACGTAAAAAGGAATTAAATTTTAATGAAGATTTTCTTTCTGTAGAGGGGGTAGAGGATGGCCAGCCAGATCAGGAGGAGAATCATGGGATACAAAAGAGAACCGTTGAGCGGCCCCGCCCAAGGTACGAGGAGTTTATTGTAGATAAAACTCTGCAAAGATATCGCTTCTCCCTGAACCGGTACATGAATCAATGCGATCAACTTGACCATCAATGTTGAACCCGCATATACGGCGATCGCATTTGTCCCAAAGACAAGAAATGGATATGACCATTTCTTTTGACCCAAAACATCGTTAATCCCATAACACAATCCTAGGAGTATCAACGCGGCCCCGGCCGTAAAAATGACATAAGTACTCGTCCACAGCTGCTTATTGATGGGAAAAAGCGGGTGAAGAAAAAGACCTAGAATCACAAAAATTATTCCTGCCACAAAAAGACCGACCATTTTGCTCTGTTGACCTCTCTTCGACAGCAACCAATCCCCTGTCAATGTGCCTAACAGTGCCGTGGCCACTGCCGGAAATGTACTCAAGATGCCCTCAGGATCAAAAGTAGTCTTATAGAGGTGGCCTGCAAGAAGCTTCACATCGATGAAGCCGCATAAATTCCCTTCAAACTCTAAGACTCCGGCCCCATACCCAGGCACAGGAACAAGTTTCATCACGGCCCAGTACCCGGCAAGGAGAAATAAAATGATGGCCATTCGCCCTTTTGGCCTGGCTTTGAGAAAGATCAGGGAAGCGAATAAATAACAAAGAGCAATGCGCTGGAGGACCCCCGGGATTCTCATAGATTCAAAATTGAATAAAGGAAAAACTCTGAGGAAATAACCCACAGTAAACAGCAAAACTGTCCGTTTAAGGATTTTGATAGTGATTGTAGAAGATACGGTATCTTCGCTTTTTCTTTTTGAGAAAGACAACTTGATCGAAATCCCCACAATAAAGAGGAAAAACGGAAAAATAAGATCTGTCGGCGTCCATCCATGCCATTTTGCATGCCTCAATGGGGCATAGACAAAATTCCAGCTTCCGGGATTGTTCACAAGGATCATACCAGCAATAGTGATTCCCCTAAATACATCCAAAGAGGCCAGCCGATCTGTTGTCATTTATTTCAGCCCCTCTCTTTTGTCTTTTTCAATGAGTGCAGCATAGGGATGATCTGTCTCATGGAGCCAGTCAATAATAGCCTGCCGGTTTTGCTGCGCAGTTTCATTATAACGGGGATTTTTCCAGAGATTATCAAGCTCACCCGGATCACTTTCTAGGTCATAAAACTCATCCACATTTTCGTTCCAGTGGAGGGCATACTTCCATCGTCCGTCGAAAGTAACAAATGAATCATTCGCCCAGTGAATAAAAATTCGGTCACGGAAAGAAGCCTCAGGCCATTTCAACACCCTGGATAGTGATTTTCCCTGTATCCCTTCAGTAGGCGAAAGCCCAAACATCTCAATCAATGTCGGAAGAATATCCACACTGCTGGATAAACTCCTGACAACCGAGCCCGGCCTTGTCACCCCCGGTATACGGATGATAAAAGGCACATGGGCCAGTTCCTGATATCCACTCCTATTCATTTTATAAACCATGCCATGGGCGGCAAGCATGTCCCCATGGTCAGATGTAAAAATTACAATAGTATTCTGATCTAAACCTGTTTCAGCTAAAACTTTGAGGACTCGCCCGATTTGTGCATCAAGGTAGGCACAATACCCATAATAGCGGCGGATATAGTCCTGGAACTGATCCTTAGACCAGTTTGGAAGTTTGTAGCAAACACTATTTGTCTTTTGGTGTTCGGGTTTTCCCTCAAGGAGATCAAAAAAATTGGACGGGAGAGGGCACTGCTCGAGAGAATATTTTGTATCCCATGGTTTCGGAGGAGCTACAGGAAGATGCGGCCCGTAGTAGGAAAGGAAGAGAGAGAACGGTTGTGTGCTTCCGCGACGGCTGCGGATGAACTTCTCGGCTTTTTGTGTAAAAAAGGAGGCCATATGATGTTCAGCGGGAAGAAGCGAATACCGGTGTTCTGTGTTCGGCCCACTGGGAAGATCATTGTGATTTCCAGGTAAGGGCCTGCGATTAAGAAGTTCTCCCAAGCCTACTTCTTCCAAGTAGTTATGATAATGTTTCCATCCTCCAGCCCAAGTGTCAAAACCAAGAATAGATTGATCCTCTCCTTTTCCACCTTCAGCTTTCTCATAAACAAATCCATTCTCATTGGGAACTCTGCGGTTAAACCAACGTCCTTCAAAAGGTTTCAGTTCCGGGAAATCCCTATACATAGAACCACTGAGATGAGTCTTCCCAAAATGAGCTGTTGCTCGCCCTCCATCACGCAAAAGATATCCAAGAGAAGGGATCTCATCCGATAAGATCACATTGTTAGTTGTCACACCATGTCTTTGTGGATAACATCCTGTCAATATGCTGGCGCGGGAAGGACTACAGGGAAAAGCTCCTATATAAAAATCCGCAAATCGTGTCCCCGTCTCGGCAAGACGGTCGAGATGAGGTGTGGGATTAAGAGGATTTCCATAGCAGCCAAGAGTGGAAACCGGTTGTTGGTCGGTCATAATAAAAAGGAGGTTCACGGGACGCTTGCTCTTGTCTCTTCCCAAACAGGAAGAACTCGCGGCTGCAGCTGACCCGACCGCAAGAGTCTGCAAAAAGCTTCGCCGGGAAATTGTGCTCATATTTCCTCCCGAGAATGCTTCAATAGTATGTCTGGTATTTATCACATTGAAATCCCAAGGTCAAAAATATTGATTAATATCTAATTAAAATTGTGGTAAATATAGTATTTCAAAAAGGAGGATGGATTTGACAGACGTCTTTTCAACAAACTTCGCGACGATTGATTGGATCATCGTCTCGGTCTATATTTGTATCCCCGTCGTCATTGGCCTCATTGTCAGAAAATATATCCGGCAGCTGAGCGATTTCATTGTGGCCGGACGTTCATTGAGGCTGTTTATTGCCATTGCCTCCCTAACAGGGACTGAACTGGGTCTGGTTACCGTCATGTACAATTCCCAGTTGGGATTTCTACACGGATTTTCTGCATTTCATATCGCAATCATTGAGACTGTCTGCATACTGGCCATCGGGCTGACCGGTTTTATCGTCTACAAACTTCGCCAGCTCAAGGTCATGACCATTCCCGAGTTTTACCAAAAACGCTTCGGGAAAAATGTGCGCATCGTGGGAGGGATTATCCTTGCACTAGGAGGAATCCTCAATATGGGGCTTTTTCTCCAGGCTGGCGCCCGATTTATGATGGGCGTAACAGGATACAGCAATCCCACCGGTCTGAAATTATTCATGTCGGCCATGCTGATCATGGTCCTGATCTACACCGTTGCCGGAGGCATGATCTCCGTTGTGATCAATGATTTTTTGCAGTTTATCGTCCTATCCATCGGGATGATTATTGGATCGATTTTCGCCATTAAGGCGATCGGATGGAATAACCTTTTTAAAATTCCCGAATCGGTGGACAGTGCCTCCTGGTTTAATCCTGTAGCGGAGGGATCGGAATTTGGCACGATCTATGTCATCTTTATGGTTGCCCTCACCTTTTCTGCCGGAGCACTCTGGCAGTCAGGGACACTCCGTGCTCTATCGGCCAAAACCCCCAAAATCGCCAAACAGCTATATGCCTGGAGTTCCGTTTCTTACCTGGCCCGCCGGGTTATACCCATGCTCTGGGGAATCTGTGCCTTCATTTTTGTCTCACAATCTCCCAAACTCCTTGCGGCGTTTCAGGGACCAGAGGCTCTCAACAGCGAATTCGGTATGCCCATATTTATCGCCAAAGTGCTGCCCAGTGGATTATTAGGCTTGATCGCTGCAGGTATGCTTGCCGCTTTTATGTCCACACATGACAGTTATCTGCTGAGCTGGA
>CAZEWV010000169.1:0-6084 GCA_964516025.1 uncultured Eubacteriales bacterium | reverse complement strand
TACCAAAAGGCTGAAGAACGTTCAATAAAAAGAAAATGAACAACCTTTCCTTTAATAAGATCAAGTTTTTTAAGGCCAAAGAAGTGCCTAAAAAACGAACCCCCAACAATAAGCCCCCTATAAATAAAGAAAACGGATCCAATTTCTGGAAACAACTCATAAAAAGTCCATTTTTTTATCTCTTTCTTTTTGTCCTTGTTATAACTTATCTTACCTCTTACATTCGTTCCAGATCGATTCCCCAACTCCAACCCGGAGAAATTGCGCTTTTAGATGTAGAAGTTCCCATAGATATTACTCTCGAAGATATAGAGACTTCAGATGAAAAAAGGAGAGAAGCCGTTGATGCTGTTCTCCCAGTCTACAATCTTGATAAAAGTATCTTTTCTTATACCGAAGAAAAAATCCGCACCCTTTTTCAATCAGGGAGGGAACTTATCGAAACTCCTGTGACTGAAACCATTTTACAGAATTTCAGCGTCTCCCTGATCAACCAATATGGTCTGGAACTCGAACAAAACGACCTGAATGCCATGGTCAAAACAACTTTTTCCTCAAGCCTGGAAGAAAACCTTATCAGCCTCATCGGGAAAATCTCTTCCCAAGGGATAATTCTGACAAGAAATCTTTTCATCCGAGGTGAACAGGAAAAAGGATTGACTCTGGTTGAAGAGGATAAACCTGAGAGAACGCTTGCAATCTTGGACATTCTAGATATAGAAGAAGCCAAGGATCAGATTCTAGATGAAATTGGAGATCTCGATCTCCCTTCTGTTGAAAAATCTCTGCTCGTGACACTCTCCCGTTCTTTTATTTCCTCAAATGTTACCTATGATGGAATAGCCACAGAAACACGTAAAGAACAGGCCCGGGCCGGTGTCGAACCTACCTTTTACACCATAAAAAGGGGAAAAATCATCGTTCGCAATGGCGACGAAGTCAATAAAGAAACGGCCGCCCTTATCAGCCTCATCAATCAAAACCTTGAAGAGCAGGCAGGATGGCTTGTCAAAGCCACCGGCACATTTCTCCTTTTCAGCCTCCTTTTTTTCACGATCTGGTATTACTTGAAATCTCTGCTTAAATTCCATCTGGCCTTTAAGTATTTTCAAATGATGGGATTGACTCTTATTGTCAGCCTTTTAATATATAAATTATCCTTCTTTTTGTCAGGAATCTTCAGCCAGACCAGCAGCTTCTTCCTTTTGAAAAATCTTGAACCCTATCATTATGCCCTTCCCCTTCAAATTGGAATCCTGATCTTTGCCTTTCTTTCAGGAATCCAAGTGGCTCTTATCTTTACAGTCCTGAACAGTATTCTCATCGGATACCTTTTCCCAACGAATTTCCCTCTAATGGTTTTTTGTCTAATTGGCGGTTTTGCTGCCATCTATGGGGTAAAATACTTCGGTAAACACAGCCGGACATCAACCTTCCGCGCCGGTCTCTTGATTGTCGCTCCAGTCAATTTATTTCTCATCATCACCTTCCACCTGATTCGAGAACAGATAGGAACCTTCGACAGTTTTGTCAGCGAAGTTTTTATGGGGCTGGTCGGTGGACTCTTGAGCGCTTCATTCGCATTCCTATTCCTTCCAGTTTTGGAAAATCTCTTCGGGATCATCACCCAATCTAAACTCCTGGAACTGACAAACTCAGATCTTCCTATATTCCGGCAGATGGCCATGGAGGCCCCAGGATCCTTCCACCACTCTCTGATCGTCTCCGCTCTGGCCGAGAACGCCGCCGAAGAAATCAAGATCGATCCGATGCTTGTTAAAGCCGGAGCCCTCTATCACGATATAGGAAAGAGCAAAAGACCGGAATATTTCATCGAGAACCATCAAACAAAAAGTCTCGACCTGCACAAAGACCTTAAACCCAGCATGAGCGCACTTGTCATCCTTAACCATGTGAAAGAAGGAGTGGAGATCGCAAACAAGCTCAAGCTGCCTAAACCAATCCATGATATCATCGAGCAGCACCATGGAACATCCATCATGAGGTATTTTTTCGAAAAAGCCAAAATCGCGTACGATCCGGAAATGCAAAAAATTGGAGAAGAAAGTTACAGGTATCCCGGCCCATGTCCCCAAAGTAAGGAAGCCGGCCTCGTCATGCTCGCCGATGCAATCGAAGCCGCCTCCCGAAGCCTCAAGTCTCCGACAGACACGAATTTAAAAAGAGTGATCAATGACCTGATAAACAATCTCATACAGGATGGTCAGCTTGATGACAGTACCTTCTCACTCAAAGATCTCAAGTCTATTGCCGTCTCTTTTCTCTCAACTCTCGATAACATTTACCATCAAAGAGTTGAATATCCTGGTTTTGACTTTGAGATGAAAAAAGTAAAAAACAAAAAACCGGCAAAACCATCCAATGATAGAAATAATAAACCAGCAGAATAGATACCGGATAAATCCCGAGACATTTCGCAATCTGCTGGAAAAACTCATTGAGATTTACAAAGCTAAAAATCCTGAAATCACCCTGGCTTTTATCAATAATGCCCCAATGAAAAGGCTGAACGAAAAATATTTAAACAAAAACAGGCCAACAGACGTTCTCAGTTTTCCGCTCAATGAAAAGGGGGCTGACAACAAATTTTATCTAGGAGACATTATCATTTCCGCACCTTTCGCCTTCAAGCAAAGTGCGCCGAAAGACCATGGATTCGAAAGAGAGCTGGAAATACTCACCGTTCATGGATTCCTTCATCTTATTGGATTCGAGCACTTTAAAGGAATGGAGGACGAAGAAAAAAAAATCCACAAGCTCCTGTTTAAGGAAAAAAATGGACATTGACATTTTCCAATGGGTGGGCCTGGGTCTCAGTATTTTCGCTGCTTTTCTCTTTTCTCTGTATCATATTTCTCTGGCGACATCCTCAAAGATAGCCATAAGCCGTATTCTCGAGAACAAACAGTATCGTTCCAAAATCCTCGACATTTATGACGAGCTAAAAATAGCTGCGGGATATCTGAGATCGATTTTCCTCATCGCCTTCCTTGTGTATTTCTTCATTGTCTTTCCGCGGCTTCAGTTATGGCCGCTGTGGATGTTTATTTTTGCACTGGCCGTCTACATCCTCTTTTTCGAATTCCTGCCTCGTCTTCTCAACACCTATTATAAAAAAAGAATTCTATTGATCCTTCTCCCCTCATATAAAATTCCATTCGCACTCGCTAAGCCTATCCTATTTCTGGAGAAAATTAAATCAAACGAAAAAGACACCGAAAATCAGCACGAGGCCTCTGAAGAAGAAATCGATGCCCTCATTGAAGAGGCAGAAGAGGAAGGGATTATCGAAAAAGAGGAGAGAGAGCTTCTCAAAAGTGTGGTCGAGTTCGGAGACACAGTTGTCCGGGAAATCATGACACCAAGGATTTCAATGGTCTGTATCCAGGAAAACGTGACCATCCAAGAACTAAGAGATTTAGTGATCAAAGAGAAACATTCCCGTATTCCAGTTTATAAGGAGAGCGTGGATAATATCGAAGGAATCATCATCGCCAAGGACTTATTGGAATATTCTGATGACATCAAAAAAAAGGAAACCATCGCGCCGCTTTTACGACCTGTATTTTTCATCCCCGAATCCATGAAAGTCGCCGAACTTCTCAAAGAACTGCAGGATAGAAAGCAGAAAATCACCATTGTAGTTGATGAGCATGGCGGTGTTTCCGGTTTGGTAACAATGGAGGATCTCATGGAGGAAATCGTGGGAGAAATCCAGGATGAGTATGATAAGGAGAAGGTTCAGTTTATCAAGCAGGGGCCTTTTGATTACATTGTTCTTGGCGACGCCGATGTGGAAGAACTGGAAGATCTTTTTGACATAAACCTGGCATCGGATTACTATATCACGGTGGGAGGATTGATTACACATCATCTAGGAAGGTTCCCTTTGAATGGAGAAAAATTGGACATAAAAGGTTTAGAGCTAGAGATTCTTGAAGCACGCCAAAAAAGTATTAAGAAACTGAGAGTCAGGAAAAAGAACAACATTATTGAAGAGATCTGAGTTAAAAACTACTGAAAAACAATGAAAGTCGGCTATGTTGCGCTCATAGGTCGCCCCAATGCGGGAAAATCCACTCTCCTCAATAAAATACTCGGTGAAAAAGTGGCCATTACCTCCGATAAACCTCAAACAACGCGAACGAGCATCCTCGGAATTAAGACCACGGAAAAAGGACAGATCATCTTCCTCGACAATCCAGGAATCCATAAACCTCTACACGGATTGAACAAGCGGATGATGAATTTTGTCTTCTCTTCTCTGCAGACATCCGATCTTATCTGCCTGCTCATCGATACAACCCTGCGTTTTGGACACGGTGATCAGTTCGTTCTCGATTCTCTCAAAGATATTAAAACTCCTGTTATTCTACTGATCAACAAGGTGGACATCATCAAAAAGGACAAAATCCTTCCTCTGATTGAAAAGTACAATGAACTCTTCAACTTTAAAGAAATCATCCCTATCTCAGCCCTTAAGGGGATAAATGTGGATGTCCTTGAAGAGAAAATATATGAAAATCTGCCTGAGGCGGAAAAAATGTATTCAGACGATGAGGTCTCCATCCAATCTCAAAGATTTCTCCTCTCTGAAATTATCAGAGAGAAAGTCCTCCGTCATGTCCGGGAAGAACTTCCCTTTGTCACAGCCGCCTATATCGATGAAATTAGAGATCGCCCGGATAATAAAGATGGAAAGAAAGTTAAGTACATTCTTGCCAGAATTTTTGTGGAAAAGGACAATCAGCGTAAAATAATCATCGGCCGGCGCGGAAGCCTGGTAAAGACTATCGGGACGGAAGCCCGTAAGGAAATTGAACTCATCCTCGATGCTAAAGTTTATTTGGACCTTCAAGTCCGGGTTAAAGAAAGGTGGCGCGACTCTCCCAATGTCCTGGATCTGATTGAAAGCCAATAAGCAAAGAACTTTGCTTTCAGTTATCAAACGTTTCAACCATCTTTACTCCCAGTTACAAAGATTTCAACGTCTTGACTTTAAAATCAGGAGATGCGAAAATCTTTTTTCCCCTATTGTGGTGAGTGTAGCTCAATTGGTTAGAGCACTGGATTGTGGTTCCAGAGGTTGGGGGTTCGAAACCCCTCACTCACCCCACCTTATAACCCTTAAAATTCTGTCAATTACTTTGTTTTTGTCTTTCAGCCCAAACACCATATTTTCGGTGCTTCCTTCATTAACTGTTGTTACTAAGCCGAAATCCATGTAAACTTCTCTACTCGGAACTTAGTTCCCAAAAATATAAAAACCCACCAAAAAAGGATTTCCAGTGTAGTAAAGATTTCCCGAAAACTGAGCGGTTTTTTGACTAAGCCGGCCTGCATCGCAGGTGTACGTGTTTCATCGCCAATTTTTAAGGCTGAATGTGGCCGAACAAAATTGTAATAACACATTTGGAGAGCAAGGTTGTCAGCAAGCAGATCTTTACGCCTGGAGTGACAAGCCGTCCGGCGCCCCAAATAAGCACAGCCCTGTCGGATTGTAAGATTAAGTCGCTCTATAAATGAGGTGTTTATAGTGGTGGAATCTTCTGATTCAAACAGGAGTTGCTCCATCGTTGGCTTTGTCCCAATGATCAATCGACGTTCTACATTGATGACACGATTCTTCCGGCGTTTCTTTATGACTTGCGCATACAAACAGATAGAATCCAAAAGGTTTTTAGCAGCCCAAGAATAAGGCTCAAAACCATCGGTTGTGAAAATGAATGGATTTACTATTCGGCAAGCATCTATCACCTGATTCAGGAGTGTTTTGATATTTCGGTAGTTGCGGTTCCCTACAACCTTGGAAATCCACATCCGGGACCAGACTTCGATTGCTACGAATATCCAAATAGAATTCTTCTTTGTCCCTGAGAAAGTGCAGATTTCATCAGCCTGAAGTTCCATTAGTTCAACGCCTTTGAGTTTATGATCGTTAAACTCACCAGCTACTTGACACGCAAGGTATTGCCAGCTGGCAATCGTATTCCAGGAAAAGCACTTGATCCGCGAAATTGACGAAATCCCGACTCCTTCAACAGTCATTTGAACCACTTCATC
>CAZEWV010000168.1:0-6093 GCA_964516025.1 uncultured Eubacteriales bacterium | reverse complement strand
TCCGCGAAATTGACGAAATCCCGACTCCTTCAACAGTCATTTGAACCACTTCATCGAAATCTAAACAAGATTTTTGGAGTCTGTAGTATGGAGTTCCCTTTGTTGAACAGAAAGTCTTTTTACAGGTCTTGCAGAGATAACGCCGCCGTCGCCCTTGTCTCGTTTTATACATCGAATGGCGGATGATATTACGTTCACCGAACTTCCTGTGATCCTGACATATTTTGTTCAGGCAGCAGCGATCTCTTACAGGCTTATACTTCATTAGACATATTCCTAGCAATACGATTGTACTTAACTTGTTTGGAAATAATAGCTAGCTGAATTTTTTTGGTCAAGTAACAACACTTCCCTTAGGAAGCACCCAGTTTCCTAGCCTCCCAATAATAACAACCTAATGGCATTTGTGGCTTGGTAAGCAGAGGTTTTATCTCACCTTATAACTCTTATTTTCAGTCATTTACCTTTTCTTCCTATTTGGTTCTTTTAAGCTAAGCTAGGCGAGGTTAAGCAAATTTTGTCACGTAATTAATTACACTGGGATAAGTTTATCTTGAAACGAAACACATAGAGTGCCAACTTATTCTTTAAAAAAATCTGTAGTGAAGAAAACAAGGACTGCAGCTACTACTCTCTTGGCATCATGATCACCACAGCAATCAGATACAGAGCCCCATATGGAGCCATTCCGCCGGATGGTCCCATCGGTCTCGATTCGGCCAATAATCGATCCATTTTTCCTAAACGTACCGTCAGATTCGATTTCTCCGATAATGGAGCCGTTGTAACGGATAGTCCCATCGTTTTCGATTTTTCCGACTAAAGAACCGTTTTTTCGCACGGCCCCGTCGGATTCGAATCTCCCCTCTAGGCTGCCCTCAATTCTGATGTATCCGTCAGGCTCTATCCTGGCCCACAATGAACCACCTTTCCTGATATCCATTCTTTCTATTGCTGCTGCCCAGACCGCAGCTATAAAAAGAATTAAACATCCGATACAAATATATATAATGCCTCTTCTTCTCATGACAAAATCCTGTTTCGATTTAAAACGATTCTCCTTTATTTAACCTTTATTTCAAAGAAAATGCTGGAACCGTCAACTCCTGTAATAATAGGATCGATGTCAAAGCCAGAAGTCAAAAAGATAAAATCATTGGGACTAATTGTGGTGGCTTTGAATCCATCCTTACAGACAATAACACCGTCACCAGTGGTCTCTTCATCTATCTCTCCTATTAATTCCTGTTCGGATTGAAGACGGAACCAAGAAAGACGATCCTCCCAAAAGGACTCCGAATAGCTAGAAAACAAAACAGTCCCCCCAGAACAAGTGACACGCATCGCTTCTCCGATAAGTTTTCTCTGATCGACCTTGAATGCCGAGAGGCCATTTTGAATACAGACTACAACATCAAACTGCTTGTTTCTAAATCCAAGCTGAATGGAATCCATCTCAAAAATATTACAGAAAGTGTTCTCAGCAATTAAATCTTGTGTGAGAAGTAAACTGTCATGCGCAGTGTCAATTCCTACGACCGTTTTAGTTTTTTCCAATATCTTTTTGAGGACTCTACCATATCCACATCCAAGCTCTAGTACCATATCAGATGATTTTATCCTGCCAAGAATGAATTCGATTTCAGCTTCAAAGTAACGCTTAATCCGGAGAGGAGCAATCTCGTAGCACAACTTAAGCCTTGCGGCAGATAATTTATGAGAGTAATAGCTGTTCATAAGTCTTAAAATTGTTTTTTATTATTACAAACAAAATAACTAGATATCAAGCACCGCACAATTCTTCCAACTCAGCCAGCCTCTGAACCTTAGAATTTGTTATAGGTTTTATTTCGTCTGCTTATTTGATATCTTAGACGGATTGTATTAAAAAATCATAGACTCGAATCTTTAAATTTGGAGGAATAAATTATGACACAAAAACAATATGACCGCCTGCCTGAAATGCAGATCGAAACAGATAAGACTTTAAAGGTTAAAATCGAGACCAACCAAGGAAATATAGACTTAGAGATCTATCCCCAGCATGCACCCAAGACGGTCAACAACTTTATCTTTTTGGCCGGTGAAGGTTTTTATGATGGTGTTGTTTTTCATCGTGTAATCAGCAACTTCATGATCCAGGGGGGAGATCCAACAGGTACAGGCAGCGGTGGCCCCGGTTACAAATTTGAGGATGAAGTAAAGGATAATCCCCTTAAACACGAACAAGGTGTCATCTCCATGGCAAACGCAGGCCCAAATACAAACGGAAGCCAGTTTTTCATCACCCACTCACCTCAGCCTCATCTGAACGGCAACCATACTGTCTTCGGGAAAGTCGTTAAGGGCCAGGATGTCGTGGATGCCATCCAACAGGGTGACAAAATCAATCAAATGACAATTATCAAAGAATAAGATCTGAATTAAGTATGATGTCCCTTTAATTGCTAAATAGGGTTATTTGTTGTCGGCTTTGAGGACGGAGACGAAGGCGCTCTGAGGGATCATTACGGCCCCTACCATTTTCATTCGTTTCTTACCTTTTTTCTGCTTTTTGAGCAGTTTTTGTTTCCGTGTGACATCTCCCCCGTAAAGCTTAGCTGTGACGTCTTTTCTATAGGGAGACACTGTGGATCTCGAAATTATTGTTCCTCCAATAGCCCCCTGAATGGCAATCTTAAACTGGTGCCTGGGAATTTCATTTTTTAGGCGGTCACACATCTTGACTCCCCAATCTCTGGCCTTGTCACGATGCACAATGAGAGAGAGGGCATCCACTCTTTCGCCGTTGACAAGAATATCCAGCCTAACAAGATCACTTTTTCTATAGTCGGTCAGCTCATAGTCAAAGGATCCATATCCCTGAGTGATGGTCTTTAGCGTGTCATAGAAATCGTAGATTACCTCCGCCAGCGGCATATCCATAAAAAGCTCGATTCTCCCCGGAGTGGGATAACTCGTGCGGGGATTGCTTCCTCTCCGTGAAAGACAGAGTTTCATGACCATACCCATATACTTCTCCGGGAAGAGGATAGAGGCCTTTATATAGGGTTCTGCAGTGCTTTGGATTTGTGAAGGATCGGGATAGTATTGTGGATTATCAATGATAAGGTTTTCATCGTTTTGGAGCGTAAATTTGTATTCGACACTCGGGACCGTCATGATGATGGACAAATCGTATTCCCGCTCTAGACGCTGCTGAAATATTTCAAGATGAAGAAGTCCGAGAAATCCACATCTGAATCCCTGCCCTAGAGCCGCAGACGAATCCTTTTGATAGGTCAAAGAAGCATCATTGAGTTCATACTTTTCCAGAGCTTCCCGGAGAGACTGGTATTCATCCGAAGCCATAGGATAGATGGAAGAAAAAACCACCGATTTGGCCACTTTAAATCCGGGAAGGGGTTCTGTTATCGGATTTGATTCCAATGTGATAGTATCCCCTATCCGTGTATCCCCCAGGTTTTTTATCCCCGAAATAATGTAGCCCACTTCACCGGCAGACAAGCTGTCTTTAGGTTTATTGTCTATCTGAAAAAGCCCCACTTCATCCACTTTATACGTCGAACCCGTCGACAGAAGCCGGATCTCATCCCCTGGAGAGACTCGTCCGTCAAAGACACGGCAGTGGATGATCGTTCCCCGGTAAGAATCATAGTGTGCATCAAAAATCAGAGATTTGAACGGTTTGTCCGGATCACCGGCGGGTGACGGGACATATTTTACAACAGCCTCAAAAACATCGTCTATTCCGGTTCCCTCTTTGGCGGAACACAGGATGGCCAAATCAGAATCAAGACCCAGCTCATTTTCAATCTGCTCTTTTGTGCTATCGATATCGGCCGTTAAAAGGTCAATTTTATTGATCACGGGAATGATCATCAGGTCATTCTCCATGGCCATATAAAGATTAGCCACCGTTTGTGCTTCCACGCCCTGGGAGGCATCGACGATCAGGATGACGCCTTCACACGAGGCAAGGGCACGGGAGACTTCATAAGAAAAATCGACGTGGCCGGGAGTGTCGATAAGATTGAGTAAGTACTCATTACCATCTTTACTTGTAAAGAGAAGTGAAACGGTCTGGCTTTTTATCGTGATGCCTCTTTCTCTCTCAAGATCCATCGTATCGAGTATCTGGTCCCGGAATTCTCTCTGTGAGACCATACCGGCCGCCTGGATAAGTCTGTCCGCAAGAGTGGATTTCCCATGATCGATATGAGCAATGATGCTGAAGTTTCTAATATTTAACATAGGAGTATTCTAACATATTAATAGAGATTTATAATTCAAGAGATGGGAAATTTTCCCTGAATATTATCCCATCTCTAGATGTATTTAATACTGATAAAGATGAAACAGTTATCATACATGTAAAGGAGAGAACAATGATCACCATTGAAGAACAATTCGAAAAACATCCTATTTGTCCCTTCTGCTCTGAGCAAATCGAAAAACTTTTTACTAGTGAAATCAGATCTTTTCTTGGAAGACGTTATATCTACTACTGCTCGAACTGTTTAAAAGTGTTGGGTCTTTCCCACCGGAAAGGTTTTTGGATGGGTTAAAACATATAACCAATACCAAAATGGATACCGACTTGGTGTTGTGATTTTTTAAACACCTGATCATAGATGGCCGCGTAAAACATTCCAAAGTCCTGGGGAAAATCAAAGAAACTGACATAGTCTCTTACATCCAAAAAAAGACGGTGATTTTTCCAGAGATTTGCCGACAAGCCCATCCCAAAATTCAGCAAAAGTTTTGTACTCGTTTTCAAAACATCCGGCTTCAAAGTCACGGCCCCCACTCCGCCCGTCACATACACGGACATAGAGTGGATGGGAATTGAATAGAGAATATTCCCGTTGTAGTAAAAGGATTTTACATCTGAAACCTTAACAATACCCATAGGAACTCCAGCAAGACCTGGTCCCACATCATTCTGAAATTCTGATTTTCCATAAATGAACATGCCCTGAAGTTCAAAATGCTTGTTTATTTTGTATCCGAGATTGAAGCCAATCCGTACTCCTTTGCTTTTAGACTGGACGGTAATCTCCGGGACATCTGCTGTATTGGGAAGAGGCAGAAGCTTTCCAAATTCGTAACCAAAATGGTATCCCACAACAGGCATGAGTGAAAAGCCTTTGGTCTTCGATTCCTCTCGGGTTTCACCTGGTAAGGTTTGATAAAATGTCAACAGAACAAGGCTGATAAAAATTGTTGTTTTTATTTTCATTTTGATTTTCCTTAGGCGTATCCAATGTGTTCGTCTCAATAATAATACGCTTTTCAGCGACAAAAGGTTGCTCCTCAAATTATTTTCCTCATGGATGATTATTCAACAAATACCATCTGTTCACGACTAATAAAAAGTGGTGGATCTATGATTTATTTCTGGAGGACACAATGACAAGAAAACGTAGAGCAGCCACTTTTTTACTTTTAGTCACTCCTCTTCTCTTATTTACAGGATGTGATTTCATTGCGAAATTAACCGAACACGAAATAGTCGTCGAGGACTATGCGTATTTGAGAGGAGTCACATCGGGTGAGGGTTATGTCAATCTTTTGGAGAACCAAGAATGGAGAACATATAAAAAAGTGATTAAAGAAATCACGAAAATCAGTATTCAATACCGGGTTACGCGAAATTCAACTCCTTCAGATATTTCCGTTGATTTTTTCTTTGGAGAAGACAGAGCTGACACCTTTCTAGGCAATGCCTCTTTATCCCAAGGGGAGACAAATACAGAACTTCTTACTCTAGAGATGGAAAGTTCTTATTATCAGTTGGTCGATCTCATCATGCGAAAGGATGCTTTCTGGTACTCCATTCATGGCAATACTGCTGCTGCAGATGTTGATTTTGAACCGGTTCGAATAACAATTTTTGGTACTTTCGACATCATCTGATCACATGAAACATACTATGCCCATGAACAATCAATACTTATTCACCTGTAGGAGAGGCAGCTCTCACGATGTTTTAGTTGGACTTTCCGGCATCGAGGTTTTTGAAATTCATCATGGCATTAAAAACCAGAAAATAGGATCCCTGGGTCTGATTTCTCCAGAAAGGATTGATGC
>CAZEWV010000167.1:0-6113 GCA_964516025.1 uncultured Eubacteriales bacterium | reverse complement strand
TTTTTCCAGTGCTGACTTTGTCCGCAATTGTTTTGGTTTTCTTTAAGTTCTCCTGGCTTATTCCTGTTGGTTTTGCTCTTGTTCAAGGGCTGGTCAATAGGATATTCCGAAAAAGAGTGAACCGGCTCTACAAACTGACTTCGCAAAATTTTAAAGTCCTCAGTGTGTATTCAAAGATTATTGGAGAGATTGAGAGCGAAACATTCAAAAGCAGCACACTTATTGAACTCCAAAAACACTGTTTTATAAAAAACCGACCGGCGTCTCTCTATATCAAGAAACTCTCTTCAAGATTACAGTTTTTTGAAGCACGGTCGAGCAAAGAGATCCATTTTTTAATGAATAATATTTTTTTTTGGGATCTTCACTGTGTGTACAGAATCGAGAAATGGAAAAATGATGTCAAACTGGACATCGACAAGTGGTTTGATGCTGTCGGTCAATTTGAAGCTATCTCCAGTCTGGGAAACATTGGCTGTAACCATCCAAACTGGACAATGCCCGAGTTGAATGATTCTGAATTTATCCTGAACGCGATCTCTGTGGGGCATCCCTTGATTCCCTCTTCTGAGAGAGTCTGCAACTCAATTAAACTGGATGGAGATACCAATATCGTCATCATCACCGGGCCCAATATGGCCGGAAAAACGACATTCCTCAAAACAATCGGCGTCAACATCGTTCTTGCCCTTTCTGGATCTCCTGTTTGTGCGGACGTATTTCAGGTTTCACCATTGCGCGTTTATACAAGCATGAAGGTGAGTGACTCCTTGGATAAAGGATTGTCTCTGTTTTATGCAGAGCTCCAAAGGCTCAAAATTGTCCTGCAGGCGATTCTAAAGAAAGAACCGGTCTTTTTCCTGATCGATGAGATGCTGAAAGGAACCAACGAACTCGATCGTCACTCGGGAGCCAAGGCCTTAATCCGCCAGTTGATCGAACAAAGTGCTCAGGGGATGGTGGCTACACACGATCTCGAGCTCACTAAACTCGAAAGGGATTTCCCGGGAAAAATTTGGAATTTCCATTTTGACGGTTATATCGAAGACGACAAACTGCTTTTCGATTATCTGCTAAAAAAGGGGATCTGCACAAGTTCAAACGCCCTCGAGCTGATGAAAAAGATTGGGATAAAAATCCAATGATGGAGACTTAAGATGCGATTAACTCAAATATGTGCCTTATTCTTGAAAAACATTATCGGGACATTTGAGGATCTATCCCATATTTTTCTTCTTTCTTTTAAAATAATAATAGATAGGCAGTGAGACGAAGATGAGGATGAGGCCTGCCCAGGCATGGAGAGGTTTGGCGATCAAAACATTGATGACAAAAAGAAAGGTGATAGTGATAAAGATCAAGGGGACCACAGGGTACCCGAACGTTTTGTAGGGACGGGCCAAATCTTTTCGTTTATGCCGGAGGACAAGGACACCCGCGGCGGTAAGGCCGAAAAATATCCAGTCGGTGAAGACGACATAAGTGATCAAATCTTCAAAGGTTCCCCAAAAGAGCAGGAGAACAATCGCCCAGGATGACTGAACCAGTATTGCATAGATGGGGGTGCGAAATTTGGGATGTACCCAAGCCAATTTTTTAAAAAATAATCCATCTTTGGACATGGCGTAGTAGATCCGGGGTGCAGACAGAGTATAAATACCCAAAGTACCAAAGGTAGAAATGGCGATAAGCACGGCAATGAGGGCTCCCCCAAATGGGAGGAGTGTGGAGATGGCGTCGGCGGCGATACTCTGGGATGAGGCGATTTGATCGACAGGAAGAAGAAAGAGATAAGCCAAATTTGTTAAAAGATAAACAGCGGTAACGACTATAGAACCGAAAATCATCGCCCGGGGGATGTTCCGCCGGGCATTGCGGGCTTCTCCGGCAACAAAGGACGCGTGCTGCCATCCTCCATATGACCACAGCACTCCGATAAGGGCTAATCCGAATGCGGCTGTGAGACTCCCGGTTTCTATCTTAGTTGCCGATTCAAAAAGATTGAATTTTACATTTCCGAAAAAGAGTCCGATTCCGATCAATGCAGCGATCCCCACAAGCTTTAATCCAGTGAAGACATTGGTGAAGATTTCCGCTGCCCTGACGCGGAAAATATTGACAACAGTTACGACAACGAGAGCCAGAATAGCCACGATTTTTTTTCCAGTCTCATCCAGAGGGAACAAAACCGCGATGTAGTAGGCGCATGCAATGCTCAAGGCTGCATTGGCGCCGGATGTGATGACAACGAGATAGACCCATCCATACAGAAATCCGAACAGTTCCCCATAGGCCTCCTTTAAATAGACATAGACGCCCCCTGCCTGGGGAAACATGGCACCGAGTTCCGCAAAGGTTAAGGCCCCAGTAAGGGTGATAACACCGCCCAATCCCCAAGCCAGCATAATAAGAAGGGGAGCAGGGAGATGGCTAGCGATCTGTGAAGGGGTCAAAAATATCCCCGATCCTATGCAGGACCCGATCACCACCATGATCAAGCCGTACATGCGGAGGTCTTTTTTTAGCTCAACCATTATTGCCGCCATTATCCATTTTTTTTGTGTGTGAGTACAGAAAAAAGGAAAGTCAAAATGAAAATTGGGACAAAGGGAAATTTTGGTGGGAGTGAGATTGAAATAATGTTTGTCAAAACCACAAACATGTGATATAAAAAGCCCAATATTTTGGAGGTGAAGGAAATGATAGAAGGTTTTAAACTCGTTTTTCTTACTATTATGAACTGGGCGCATCTTTTTGCTACAGTGGTCTGGTTTGGTGCGATCACCACTATGTTTTTCGTGATTCTTCCTGTAGCGAAGGTTGCCCTGGAACCCCCTGTGATGGGAAAATTTATGGGAGCTCTTGCTAAAAAGATGAAGTCTGTGGTTTATGTCAGTATCGTTGTATTGATTGTGACCGGAGCTGTTATGCAGATTATCAACCCGTCCGATGCCGGCAGTGGTTTAGGAAGCCGTTGGGGTATGGTGATCATTGTCAAGCACATTCTTGTAGCACTCATGATTTTTGTGGGCGTGTATCTTTCCGAAAGTGTTGTGCCGAAGATTGTCAAGCTTGCAGCCAAAGGACCTTCTCCGGAAGTGGGGGAGCTGCAGAAAAAACAGATGAAGCTGGGCATGTTTAATTTTATACTCAGCCTTTTTATTCTCCTGCTCTCTGCGTACGTGAGTTTCCTGTAAAAATCTAGAAGTAGACCCGGAAGGATGTAAAAATCATATCCGGGTAAGTGCCGAATTCTGAGTGCAGAAGATAGGGGAGTCCATCCGGCGGGCTAAGGATGAGTTCAGGATTTTTTCCGGTCCCTATATAAGCCCCCAGTGATAGATAGATGTTTTCGGCAATGTTGTACTCAAGCACAGGAGAAAAGACAAAAGAACCGTCACTGATATTATAGATAACCATCCCGATAAAAGGGATTAATGGAGAGAGCTGGTAAGTGATGGCTGTATTGAGATAATGTTTCCCCATCAGATAAACCGAACCATCGCTATAGGCCGACGTGGTGAACGATCCTGAATAATCTTTGGTTTCATCTTTTCCTGCCGAGTTGAAATGATATTCGACAAATCCGTACATTTTGCTTGTGAGATTGTAGTCGAGTCCAATCGATGCCCGCATATAGTTTTTTTCATCGGAGATTTTTGTTTTCCGGAAGTATTCGGGCACCACATAGGCTGCTTCCAACCAGAAACCGGCTCTGCCGAGAGCCCGTGTTATATCAAATCCCACCAGAAGGTGTTTCCGGAAGTTTAAGAGAAGGAGAGAAAGATCTGTCTGGAGGACATAAATTTTTCCCCTCGCATAGAAGGCGTTGTTGTCGGGATCGAAATTGTCACCAGCGATAAACCCAAAATCCAGCTCATCCATTTTGCCAACCGGAATCCGGATGCGAAAGGCATCTACACCCCTCCTTTCTTCGGTGTCCAATTCATTAAACGAAAAAGGAGAGATGACGTCGGTTGGATTGATGATTCGGGCGTTTCCCCAGGCAATGGCCTGCCTGCCTACAAAAATATCGGCAAATTTTGTATTGATTGTAAAGAAAAAGCGGTCAAGGTTGTGGAAGAGGCCAAAACTATTAGCCGTTTCTTCGGGTTTGGGATAAATTCTAGCCTGAAAATCAGAAAAACGGTATTCGAGAGGAGTTAAACCCGCAAACATTGTATTGTCTTCAAAAAGTTTTGCGTCCTGGATTCTTGGGGAGAGATCATAGGCGGCATTAAAGGACAACCAATCTGTTGCGCGAAAGTCCAGCTTTAGGCGGAATCTATTATTGACCGCTCCCATATCCGGTTCATCAAGCTGGGAATCCCCAATTGTGAAAGGAGGCTGATTAAAAAAAATGCTGAAATTTTTGTAGTATCCTTCGAGAGATATTTTCTCTTCAGCCCAAATGAATGAAAAGAAAAAAAGAATACAAATTAAAATACAGGTGGATTTTTTCATCCCTGGATTTTGCTCTCATCTTTTGCGATCTGACCGTCCACTAGCGTGACTACACGGTCAGCACGTTCCATGACCATCGGATCATGTGTGGAGAAGAGGAAGGTCATGCCTGTCTTTTTATTCAACTCTCTCATCATGTCGAGCAGTTCGGCGCCTGTCTTTTGGTCCAGGTTGGCGGTGGGTTCATCGGCCAGAATAAGCTCCGGCTTTGAAACCATGGCCCGTGCGATGGCCACCCTCTGCTGCTGCCCTCCAGAGAGTTTGGGAGGGAAACGCTTTTCAAATCCTTCCATACCGATGTCTTTCAGGATGTCCATGACGTTGTTATATCTATCCTCCTTTGTGATTCCCTGGAGGAGCATAATGTATTCGATATTTTCTTTGACGGTCAGAACGGGAATCAGGTTATAGGCCTGGAAGATAAAACCGATGTGGTCCCTCCGAAAATCGGACAGCTCTTTTCCATTCATCTCTGTGATCTGCTTGTCGTTGAGCCAGATTTTGCCTGCGGTTGGAGTGTCGAGACCCGAAATGAGGTTGAGAAAGGTTGTTTTTCCGGATCCGGAAGGGCCAACGATGGCCGCAAATTCCCCGCTTTTAACCATAAAATCAATACCTCTGACCGCGTGAACAATATTTCCGTCGGTTTTATAATCTTTTTTTAGTTTTTCGGTGACGATGATGTTTTTTCCGTTTTCCATGATATTCTCCTTCTACATACTCTTTCTAAGTGCATTAGACACAGACATTTTTGAGGCCACTATGGCCGGATAAAATCCGATGAGGACCGTAAAGAGGAACGTGGCCAAGGGGTAAATAACAAACTGTCTGATATTAAGGACAGGGTAGAGCATTTCGGTAATTGTCGTGCCGGCAAATTCGATGCCCCTGTAGTCGATGCCGATTTTTTTAAACAAAAAAATCAGAGCCAGACCTATCAATGTTCCTATAAAAATGCTGACAATTGAGAGAGAGCCTGCTTCGAACAGGACGATTTTCCTCACTCCCCCCGGTCTGGTTCCTACAGCACGAATCACGCCGAATTCAAAGAGCCGTTCGTAGAGCGACATGAATAAGGTATTGATAATACCGAAGGCAACGATACCGAAAAGAATGGCTCCCAGGATGACCATCGTGATTCCGAGCATCCCGAAAATGAGGTTGAGAGCGGGAAAAATCTCTGTCCAGCTAAGAGCTTCGTTGTCAAATGCCGAATAGCGTTCCCAAAAAGGGTTGTCTTCTTCAAGGGCAAAAGTCATATCTTTAAATTTGATGGCGATTTCATGAACGCTCGAACCGATCCCCAGCATCTCCTGTGTCTTGGGCAGACGGGCAAAAGCAAAACCCACATCCATTTCTTTGATGTTGAAGTGATAAATGCCGGAAATGCGGAACATTTCCTGTGAGAGATCTCCCGTTTCCGCCTGGGCCACCGTGACGACAACCCTGTCGCCCAATTCGATTTCGAGAAGTTCAGCCAGTTCACTTCCAATGACAATATCGCGCTTATTTTCCTCTTCAAAAAAGGAGCCTTCCTGTAAGGCCTCATCGATTTGGGAGAGAAACTGTTCTGACTCAGGATCGATCCCTACAAACATAACGGCGCTGAAGTTTGCCGGTGAAGTGATCATGCCGAAACTCATCGTGCG
>CAZEWV010000166.1:0-6127 GCA_964516025.1 uncultured Eubacteriales bacterium | reverse complement strand
CCTTTGATCTCATTGGCCAACACATTCCCGGACACAGAGTGCAGCTTTACATCACCGATCACATTATCAACCTCCACATTCCCACTCATCGTTGAGCAGTTTGCGCCATTTTTGGCTCCCGTAACAATCACATCCCCACTCATCGTTTTGGCCTTGAGGTCACCGCTTATATCCTCACAAATGACATTCCCGCTCATTGTGCTTGCATTGAGGGAAGCATCGGCAGGAATCATCAGCGTATAATAGATGGAAACACTCAGGTTTCTATTCGGGCCTTTAGGCCTTTCGGTTTTGATGCGAAGCGTGCTGTTTTCTTTGGTGATCGTGATCTTGACTTTGGCAATATTTTCTTTGGCTTTAGCGAGAGTTGTAGACCTCGAAACTTTTAAGGCATCGATCTGAACCTGTGCTTTATTCCAAGTCTTCACCTCTATATTTCCAGACATATTGCTTATGATGACCTTTCCATCTCTGACAAGATTCAAGGTCTTCGCAAATTTTTCTTCGAACTTTACCTTTTCAGCCGCCACCACAGGATTTACACCAAACATCACCAAAAGTGCGAATAATACTCCTAAAGAAACCATGGTTTTTTTCATTTTCATATCAAGTTCCTCCTTTTATCCATCAATATATCGATCCCACATCCCTCTGCTGGACAGGAGATGCGCTGACAGCCATCATGTCTTCCAGTAGAGATCTTTTTTCTTTGTAGACCGCCAATAGATAATTCCGAGAATCTAAACTGTTTGGCAAGCTGAGAACCGCTTCCCTACAGGCATTAATAGACTCATCTATGATACTTAGATTTTTTTGAAACACTGCAAAGAGCTGGGGATCAAAGCTTTCTTTCTGTGCAGAAACAGCCTCCCATAAAGCATCGATGGCCTTCTGGTAGTAATGCTCAGCCTCTTCCAGTTTTGAGACAACATACTGCTGCGATCCGGTGGCTGGCGTCGTGAGCCGAGGGATAATGGTCACAGCTCCAACAATGATAACGAGAAGAAGCGCAGCGCTCACAACCCATCCTAAAGAGTTTGGAGAAAAGACAAACCATCTCTGTCTAACGGGAGTCGGACGGAGAACTTCATTTTGCTTTTCCTTGATCCCGGAAGCAATTTTAAACCACATTTGTCCGGAAGGCGAAAACTCCGCAAGCCCAAGAGCGTCAGCTTTGATATTTTTAAAATCCTCATAAAGCTTTTGACATTCCGAGCAGCCGTCCAGATGTTTCTCCAGTAATTGCCTCTCAGCGGAATTGAGTTCATCATCCACATAATCACTGATTTTTTGTTTTGCTGCTGAACATCTCATGTTGGTCTCCTCATCTGAGTTGTTTCTTCTCAAGTTTTTGTCTGATCTTCATCCGGGCCTTAAAAAGCTGTGATTTGGATGTACCGACTGTACATCCCAACATCTGAGCGATCTCCCGGTGTTTAAAGCCTTGCACATCATGAAGTAAAAACACGCTTTTTAACTTAGTTGGAAGGCTTTGTATAGCTTCCTCCAGCGGTTTTTCCAGCATCTTTTCGGACACACTTTGTGTTTCCTCTCCAACTGTGAATTCAATGCTGGCTAAAGGGACTGCCTGCTGCAGCACTTTTTTGTTGGAGCGCAGATAACTGAGGCAGGTGTTGACGGCAATGCGGTACATCCACCCGGCAAAAGCCTCATCCTTATCCAGGGTTTCAAGATGAGTAAAAACTCGAATAAAAATATCCTGCAGGAGATCTTCGGCGGTTGTGGCATTGTAAGTGTAGCGGTAGGCCAGACTGAACATCCGTCCTTTAAACTGTTCATAGAGTAATCCCATTGACTGCGAATCCCCTTCACGGGAACGCCTGACCAGGTTTTTTATGAGTTCGGTGTCCTCGAAGCCTGTTTTTACCATGTCTTCTTTTTTATCGTGATCCATGACAAACACATTGGGCATTATTTTATCATATCTGCCCAACATTAAGCTCTCTCGAATTTTCGGCTGAACGGCTGCAGTGTTTGACATTATTTTTCCTTTACCAACACCGATGCATTTCAGGCATAAAAGGTTGCTTCTAACCTCATATTTTTTTAAGATTTTTTTAAAAAAATTAGTTTTTTGAGCTGCTTCTTGATTTTCCATTCTGACTCATGATAGGTTAACATTTTCACTTAGGTCACAAATAAGGAAAATAATCCATGTCCGACGGTAAATATGATAAGAGAGAACGACTCCCATATCTTCTGGAAAACCTCCCTGTTGGGGTCTACCGTACAAATCCAGAGGGAAAAATCATCAAGGCCAACCAGATTCTGATACAGATGCTTGGTTACCAAAATATTTCGGACTTGGAAAACCTCAATGTCAAAGATCTTTATATCAAACCAAAAGACCGGGAAAACCATCTCATAAAACTGGGAACCGCAACAACCAGGTACGCCAACATCGAAATCCGATGCAGAGATGGCCGCACACTCTGGTGCCGCGACTACCCTGAGGCTGTTATGGATGCCACAGGAAAAATCGTTTTCTACGACGGGATATTGATCGACATTTCCGCTGAGAAAAATACAGAAGATAAACTCAAAAAAGCACTCAGGCAGCTGGCCCAGTCCAACAAAGAGCGGAAAAAAATGATTGCGGCTCTAGAAAGTTTGACATTGGAGGATCATCTTACAGGACTTTACAACCGCCGCGGATTCACGACCATTGCCAAAGAATATCTCCAGCTGGCCACTCGAAAAAAAACGGAGATGTACCTCCTCTACATAGATTTGGATGACCTCAAAAAAATCAATGATACCTATGGCCACAACAAAGGGGATTTTGTACTTGTCGCCCTCGCAGAAATCCTGCAGAAGACTTTCCGGGAATCAGATATAAAGGCCAGAATCGGAGGAGATGAATTTGCCATTTTCCCCATCGATACTCACATGAATGGAGTCCATTCCGCCTTGGCCCGCTTAGAAAAAAGCATCGATGATTACAATGCCACAACAGAACACCAGCCTCTTCTATCTGTCAGCACAGGGGTTTCCTGCTACAATCCTGCAAAACCCTGCTCGGTCAATGAACTCCTGATAAAGGCAGACAGCCTCATGTATGAGGAAAAGCGGCGCAAACAAAAAACCTGACCCCATTTTGTTTCAAATTTTTTCACATTATTAATGTCTGGCCCCATTTTGTTTTATGAGAGAAAATGATAAGATTTTAATCTAATCCAAATGCAGAAGAATAAAATGAACAAGCGTCTTCTTTTCTTTGCACTGGCCATCCTCTTTTCTCTCCAAATATTTTCATCGAGTTGTAAGGACACGTCACCAGACACAGGTTTTCTGGAAGTTTCTGGTCTGATCGAGGTGGTCGAAACTGAGATCCGGCCTCAAGTATCCGGCCGGGTCCTAGACATTCTGGTCAAAGAGGGGCAGCGGGTGGAAAAAGACCAAGTTCTGTGCCTCATCGATGACAAAAAAATAAAGATTCAAATCGACCAGGTCCATGCCGGTCTGGAAGGTCTTTATGCAAAATTAAAGCTTTTAAGGAAGGGCACAAAAAAAGAGATCATCGCGGTGGCGAAAAACCGGCTGGACGCCGCCCAAAAAGAATTGGAGCTGGTAAAAAATAATCAGGAGCGGATGACTATTCTTCTAGAAGAGGGAGCTGTTTCCAAAGTCCAGAAGGAACAGGCCGATTTGAAATTCAAGTCTGTCACCGAAAAAGTAGAATCCGCAGAGGAGAATTACCAACTGGCACTTCGAGGTAGAGAAAAGGAAGAGATCGAGATCGTGGACGCCGAAATAAAAAATCTCTCTTCTCAGGAAGAACTGCTTCTCATCCAGTTGGAAGAAACACGGATCACTGCGCCGGTGAGCGGGATGATCGAAATCCGGCACATTGAAGTCGGGGAATTGGCCTCCCCCCTATTTCCCCTTTTCAGCTTGATTGATCTGGATCAGACCTATGTCAAGGCCTATGTGCCGGAAAAATATTTGGGCAACATCCGGATTGGGAGTGCTGTAGAAGTGACCTGTGATTCCTATCCAAAAAAAATCTTTCAAGGGAAAGTCGATTTTATTTCAGACCAGGCCGAATTTGCCCCAAAAAATATCCAGACTAAAGAAGAACGTCTTAAGCTCGTGTTTATGATTAAGTCCTATCTAAACAATCAGAACCAGGTGCTCAAACCAGGAATGCCTGTGGATGTTAGAATTTCTGTAGAATGAGCGCAGTCAAAACCGAAGATCTTTTCAAAACATTTGATCAAACCCAGGCCATCCAAGAAATAAACCTCACTGTAGAAAGAGGGGAACTCATCGGTCTCATCGGCCCTGACGGAGCGGGAAAGACAACACTGCTTCGTCTTCTCGTCGGCCTCCTGAAACCCACATCGGGAAAAGTGTGGATCGAAGACGTAGACATGTCCAAAAACCAGCGAAAAATCAAGGACATCATTGGTTACATGCCGCAGCATTTCAGCCTCTATGGAGATCTCACTGTGTCGGAGAACATGAAATTTTTCTCCGACCTGTACAAAGTGCCTAGAGACCAGTATGAAGAAAGAAAAAAAGAACTCCTTCACTTTAGCGCTCTTTCCTCCTTCCAGAACCGCCTGGCCAGAAATCTTTCCGGAGGCATGCAGAAAAAGCTGGCTCTTTCATGCAATCTTTTTCACACACCAAAAATCCTATTTCTCGATGAGCCCACAACCGGAGTGGATCCGGTTTCCCGAAGGGAGCTTTGGGATTTTTTGTTTGCACTCAAAAATCAAGGTAAAACACTTATTGTCAGCACTCCCTATATGGATGAGGCTCAAAAATGTCACAGAGTTGCTCTCATTTACAACGGACAAATCCTTGCCTTAGATAAACCGGATGATTTAATAAGAAATTTTACGAACACGGTTATCGAATTCACAAGCGATCAAAAAAATGCGCGCTTTGTCTTAAAGACCATGCCATCTCTTCAAGACATCTATCCTTATGCCGGAGCCCTTCATCTGACTTTTAATCCCGGCGTAGATGGCGTTGAAATAACCAAGGATTTTTGCCAGGCACAGGACATAAGGGCCAAAAGTATCAAAAAGATCGATCCCTCATTTGAAGACACTTTTCTCGATCTAATCAACAAACAATGAACAGTATCGAAGTTAATCAGCTGACCAAACAATTTGGCCGCTTTACAGCCGTCGACAAGGTGTCTTTTAAAGTGGCAAGGGGGGAAATCTTTGGCTTCCTCGGCCCCAACGGTGCAGGAAAATCCACCACCATCCGGATGCTCTGTGGAATCATCCGGCCGACATCGGGTTCTGCCTCCGTCGGAGGATACGGCGTCGATTCCCATCCCGAGGACATCAAAAAGATTATCGGTTACATGTCCCAGAAATTCACACTCTACCAGGACCTCACGGTGGAAGAAAATATCGATTTTTACAGCGGCATCCATAAACTGACTTCAAAACTCAAAACTGAACGAAAAAAGTGGGTGCTCAAGATGGCAGGCCTGAAGGGGCGGGAAACAACTCTCACCAGAGATCTTTCAGGAGGCTGGAAGCAGCGGCTGTCTATGGGATGCGCTGTCCTTCATAAACCAGAGATTCTCTTCCTGGACGAACCCACGGCCAGTGTTGATCCCGCTTCCCGAAGGGATTTTTGGGATTTAATTTACGATCTTTCCGAACAGGGCACAACTGTTTTTGTCACGTCCCATTACATGGATGAGGTGGAGCGGTGTCACAGGATTGCTATTATCTACAACGGAAAAATTATCGCCGGCGGCTCCCCAAAAAAATTAAAGGAACAGTACACGGGAAAATCAAAATCCTCTCTGGAAGATGTGTTCATTTCTGCCATAAAAAGTGAAAAAGAAAATGAAAAGTAGAATCCTCCCTCTTTTAAAAAAGGAAACTCTTCACATCTTGAGAGATCCACGCAGCCTTTATCTGGCTCTCGGCCTGCCGATTATGCTTCTCATTCTCTTTGGTTTTGCCATCACCTTTGACATTAAAAACGTCCCGGTAGCTGTTGTCGATTTAGATAAAACCGTGCTCAGCAGGAATCTTTTCTCCCGGCTCCAGGCCAGCCAGTATTTTGACATCAAATTCTTAAAAACTTCAAGCTCCGATGTAGAAAGTTTTCTCGATAGAGGAGAAGT
>CAZEWV010000165.1:0-6184 GCA_964516025.1 uncultured Eubacteriales bacterium | reverse complement strand
CTGACAGACAACAAAACACTTATCGCCATGATAGTCTGGGCCATCGCTGTGATTGCCGGCCGAAAGGGAAAACAGGCAAAAGGCTGGGTTCTTGCCGCATCTATTGTCACGCTCGTAATCTTCCTTATTCCGCATAGTCTCCTGGGTTCAGAACTGGATTATTCTCAAATAGAAAATCAAGTCCCCCAGACGATTGCTTTTTTATTGACGAAATTTTAGAGTTTTTTTTTATCCCTTAATCGAACTTGAATTTTACTGCCACAATCGTGACAATGGGGACAGGATTTCCGTTCTTGTATAAAGGTTGATATTTCCACTGTTCTACGGCATCGATTGCAGCCTGGTTGAGAATTGTACTGTCACTCCTGAGAACTTCAATGCTGTCGACATTTCCCTCATTATCGGTCCGGATTCTCAACATAACCATACCCTCAATTCCTGCACGCCGTGCCCTTTCAGGGTAGACCGGCTCTACCCGATGGATGATTTTGGGCTTTAAAAGAGGAGTTTCTTCTTCATTTTCTCTCCCTCTATTATTGTCATCCAATTCATGTGAAAGCTGAAATCTGACCGTGACAGTAAAAAGGATGGGATACCGTCTCCCTCTTGAATAAAAAGGTTGGTACCGCCATTGCTTGACGGCTTCGATGGCTGCTCTGGATAAAAGAGGATCCCTGCTATTGACCACCTTTACCTGGTCCACACGCCCATCTTCATGGGTTCGGACATTGAGTATGACAACACCCTCAACCCTTGCTCTACTAGCAAGCTCTGGATAAACAGGTTCGACCCTGTTGATAAGCACCGGTGGCTTGGTTTCTCCAATGGCTTTTATCGCCCCCCTCTCTAGTTCCTCGATTGAGATTCCTCCTGCGCCTCCCACATCAAATCCTACAGGTTCGGGCAGGACTTGTTTCGGTATCCCAAGAGACAGGAAGTAAGGTTTTCCCTGTTTATCGGCAAAACCGAACACCACTGACTTTTTTGATGGGAGCTGAACTTCCGTGTCAAGCAGACTGTTTTTATCCTCTTTGGTTTGTTGATAGACTTCCAATCTGTACAGCCGTTTCCGATGACGAACTGCCTGTTGAATGATAACAAAATATTCCGTTCCATTGATTCGGAATGTTTGTTTGATTTGGTTCTTTCTCTTCGTGCCCAAATTCAAGTCGGCTTCGATGATCAGATGCACATCCTTCAAGTTATAGATTTTTTTTAATTGTTCCTGCTCTTCGGATAGAAAAGAGTTAGTTCTGATATGTGCCGTATTGGTGGAATGGAGATAGGAAGATGTCACAGAAGGCAATTGATCAACCATCGTTTCTTTTATCCCTTCAAAAAATCTCAGCTTAATAATTTGAGTATCTGCAGCGAAAACATTAAGAAAGGATACTCCATAGAATAAAACCAAAACCCAAAAAACTCTTTTTCCCTTCATAGTGACTCTCCTCATGGCAGTATCTCTGCCCAGACAGTTATCAAATCCGAGTCCAGCGGCTCGTTAATATATGTTTCCGCCGGCTTTTCTTCAACTTTGATGTAGTTAATTTTAAATGACTGGTCCAAACCCTGTTGAGATGCCAACTCTGTGCTGTCAGGCCGGTTGAGATACAAAAATCCGGTTAAGATAAATATCATCAAACCGGCTGCAGATAAAGCCCACCTCCATTTTGGGAAAAAGGGTGTCCTGATTTTCTCCCCACTGCCTTCACAGAGTTTCTCATTGATCCCTGGCCACAGGTTGACCATTTCACTGGCTTTCTCTTCTTTCACCAAGAACAACTGCGCGTCTTCAGCCTTGACCAGTGAGTTCTGGCAATCTGCGCATTTTTCAAAGTGATGTTTTATCAGGATGCCTTGAAAGGCTCGGACAGGAAACACACGGAATAAAAAATTAATAATTTTACAGCGTATCATGACCGTTCTCCAGAATTTTTTTTATTTTCTTCCTGGCTTTAAAGATGTGAACCCTAGCCGTACTGGAAGAACATTTGAGCACGACTCCCATCTCATCAGACGTATAACCCTCATGAGCCCAAAGATAGATGGCTGTTCTTTCCTTAGGACTCAGTTTTCGTAAAAGATTGTCAGACAGAGGGAGTGTGCTCTCCGGGTTCATTTTATGATTAGAATTATGATTGCTATGATATTCAATTTTCTTTTTATTATAAAAATTATAAAATCGATTTCTCTTTCTCACTTTGTCGATGCATCGGTTGTAGAGGATTGTGAAAAGCCAGTCTTTAAAATTTCTGTCGAAGTCGAATTTATCCAAATTCTGGAAGACATTGATAAACGTCTCCTGGCAGGCATCTTCTGCATCTTCTCTATTTCCTAAAATGTTTATGGCCAATCCTGTCACTTTACCTCTATACTTATCCACAATCTGCCTAAACTTATCCACATCCCCCTCAAGACAGCTCTTCAAAAGCTGTTCGTCAGTCATAAGAGTTACTCTCAACAGTGTTAATACGTTTCATTCTTCTAGATTGTTTATCTGAAGCCATAAACACATTCTTTTATATCAAAGTCACTATCTATTTTATACGAAATGGGAAAAATAAGAAAATCTCTACAAGCATTTCCAATCTCATGATTTAAAGAATAAGTTCTGTAAAGTGATTAGAAATACTTTTTACTTTTTATTTGCTTTTGACAATCCAGTGGCATTTTTCTATTGTATGAAGATTGGAAATCACAGCTTAACTCAATCGTAAAAGGAGAGCCCCATGACAAAAAACATTAAAGCACTATTTATTATCTTTATTGTGCTGGCATTAGTCTCACCAGGTTTGGCAATCCAGGAAACAAAGCCTGAGCAGACTCGACCCAAACCTCTAGAGGACATCCATGACATTCTTGCCTGGCAGAGCATCAGAAGTCCGGTCTTTTCCAAGAATGGCCGCTGGTTTGCTTACAGGCTTAGTCCTGCAGAAGGAGACGGTGAAGTTTTCATTAAAGATACACAGGAAGAAAAGGAATACACGTTCCCAGTTGGAGAAGGACCAAGGTTCGCATCGGGTGAAATTGCCTTTACTAAAGATTCAAAATGGGCCGCATTTTCTGTCTATCCCACAAGAAGTGAAGCAAAAAAACTAAAAAAACAGAAGAAGCGTATCTACAACAACATTACACTGCTCAATCTCTCCACTGGAGATAAAATCGACTTTGAGAAAGTCCGCCGGTTTATGTTTTCAGGAGAAAATCCTTCCTGGATCGTCTTTCACAAATATCCTCCGGAAGGCCAAGCCAAAGAACAGGAAAAATGGAAGGGCTCCAACCTCATCCTCTATGAACTGGCCACAAAAAAAGAACTCAATATCGGGAATGTTTCCGAGTTCGCTTTTAACAAGTCGGGTCAATGGCTGGCCTGGATAGTTGACGCATATGGGCAGAGCGGCAACGGCGTCCAGATCAGAAACATGAAAACAGGTGTTATTCTTCCTCTTGATACAGATAAAGCGAATTACAGCCGGCTGACTTGGACAGAAAAAGGAGATGGTTTGACCGTGCTCAGGGGAAAGGAAAATGAGGATTTCGAGGACAAACTCTACAGCATTGTGGGCTTCACACAGTTTACCTCCGTATCACCGAAAAAAGTCATTTTCGACCCTACAGAGGACTCGAGTTTTCCTGAAAAAATGACGATCAGTCCCAACCGAACCCCTGTCTGGACGGAAGACTTTTCCGCCCTCATCTTCGGCATCCATGACGTTAAAATAAAAGAGAACAAAAAAGATGTCTCAAAAGATGAAGAAAAAGACACGGACACAGAAGAAACCGATGCCGAAGAAGAAAAGGCTCCGCCAAAATCCACTAAAACCCCCATCGATAAAGAAGATCTTCCCGATGTGGTGATCTGGCACTGGCAAGATAATCGTATGCAGTCCCAGCAGCAGGTCCAGGAGAGCCGGGATAAAAACTACAATTACCTGGCAACATACCTCATTAAACCGAAAAAGTTTGTCAGGCTGGCCGATGACACAATGAGAAGAGCCTCCGTGGCCCCAAAACATTTGTGGGCCATCGGGTATGACAACCGGGAGTATGAGCTTTCAGCGAACCTCGTAGGCATCCGCTACCAGGATGTCTTTGTGATCAACATGAAGACGGGTGAGCGCAAATTGGCACTAAAGAAATTCCAGTATTCAATTGTTCTTTCCCCGGACGGCACACATTTTCTCTTTTACAACAAGGGGCAGTACCACACTTACGAGATGGCCACAGGTAAAACATTCAATATCACACAGAATGTTCCTACATCCTTTATCAATACGGAAGACGACCACAACGTGATCGATCCCCCCATCCGTCCTATCGGATGGATCAAAGACGGGGTGTCCGTTCTTCTCTATGACAATTGGGACATTTGGAACGTTCCCGTCCATGGAGGAACTGGGATTAATCTTACAGTCAACGGAAAAACAGACGGCATCCGTTACCGAAGCCGCTACCGTCTGGATCCGGATGAAAAAGGTATCGACCTCAAACAACCCGTTTATCTTGGACCCTATGGAGAATGGACGAAAAAAGCCGGGATCGGACGGATAGACAAAGGAAAACCCGGTGTTAAGATGCTGCTCTGGGAAGACGCCTCTTTTTCATTAAGAAAAGCAAAAGATTCAGATGTCTATCTCTACACCAAGGCGACTTACAAGGATTACCCCGACTACTATGTGACCGACACCAACATGAAAAACGGAAAAAAAATTACAGACGCCAATCCCCAGCAGAAAGATTTTCTCTGGTCCTCAGGGTCCAGACTTATCGACTTTGAAAGCACCAAGGGAGATAGACTCCAAGCCGCACTCTTTTTACCGGCCAATTACGAGGAAGGAAAGAGTTATCCAACAATTGTCTATATTTACGAAAAAGTCTCCCAGGGTCTCAACCGATATTATGCACCCTCGGCCTCCGGATTCAACAAGTCTGTGTATACCAGCAGAGGCTATGCAGTTCTGATGCCCGATATTGTCTATAAGATCAACGACCCGGGAATGTCCTCTGTGTGGTGTGTTGTACCCGCCGTTGAAGCCGCCATTGCGACAGGAGTCGTGGATAGAGATCGCGTCGGCATCCATGGTCACTCCTGGGGCGGCTATCAATCCTCCTTTCTAGTCACACAAACCGAGATTTTCAGTGCCGTTGTCACAGGAGCTCCCTTGACAAATATGATCTCCATGTACAGCTCCATTTACTGGAATTCGGGCGGTGCCAATCAACCCATTTTTGAGAGCAGCCAGGGAAGGTTCTACGGCGGTTATTGGGACAATCTAGAAGCCTATGCCAGAAATTCTCCTGTCTACTTTGCTCAGAATGTCAAAACTCCCATGATCATACTTCATAATGATAAAGACGGCGCCGTCGATTGGAATCAGGGTATTGAGTATTTCAATACACTGCGCCGTTTGGGTAAACCGGTTATCATGCTTCAATATGTAGGGGAAAACCACGGAGTGAGAAAACCACCCAACCAGAAAGATTACACCATTCGTATGAGAGAATTTTTCGACCACCACCTTCTCGACAAACCGGCACCCAAATGGATGACAGAGGGAGTCGCCCATCTTGAGCTCGAAGATCACATCGAAGACGTAACCCGTAAAATTTTAGAAAAGAAACAGGACAAAAAGGCAGAGACAAAAAAGAAAGTTAAGAAAGAAGAAAAATAGTAAAATAAAGTGTTGAAGCCTTAACACGGACGGCCCGGAGGAGACTTCGGGTCTTTTTTTTAACAAAAAAGGATTCTAAAAGAGAAGGCGCTGGCTGTCGAGGCGCCAAGGTTTGGAAAAGGAAGCGGGGCTAAGGAGGATTCCTCTCCAGCCAGCATAAAGAAATTATATTAGAAACATTTTGAATTTGTCAATTCCCTTCTATAAAATAATAAAAATAAATTAAATAATCAAGAAATAAAAAAGAATATTGAAAAATAAATATCTTTCCTGGCTTTGGGTGGCTCTCTGTGCCCTCGCGATCTTCTTTACGGTCCCTTTTGCACGAACCATTCAGAGATTTGTTTACGATAAATGGGGAAGTGAATTCTTTGGTTATACTGTGCTCATTTCCACTGGGGTTGTTTTTTTACTGGCTCTGTATATCCTTTTTTTCAGACTCAAAATTCGTTCAGTCTTGAATTATATCTGGCTTTTTGTGATCGGCAGTCTTTATGTCTACTTCACGCTGA